>DATHOB010000050.1:0-13583 GCA_035485355.1 Opitutales bacterium
GCAAAAAAGCCCACACCATCCGCGTCGAAGGGCACGGCGGGATGATTCCGAATGCCAAGGCGTCCATCCACGTCGGCAATGCGGGGACGGCCGCGCGATTTTTGCCCGCGATGCTGTGTTTGAAAAAACGCGGCCACTACACGTTTGATGGCGACGAGGCGATGCGGCACCGTCCGATGAAGGGTTTGCTGGATGCATTGGGGCGGTTGGGCGCGGAAATTGAATTTACCGGCAAGCCCGATCACTTTCCCTTTGTGCTACACACGCATGGCATGCTGGGCGGCACTGTGGAGGTGGATGCCTCGGCCTCCTCGCAAATTTTGTCCGCCATGATGATTGCCGCCGCGTGGGCGAAGGGGCATCTGGAATTGCACCGCATGGGCTCGCTGGTGTCGGAACCCTTTGTGCTGATGACGGCGAAAATGATTCCGCGTTTCAACCGCGGCTTTGTGCCGGATATTGACGCGCCGGGTTTTGCCGAGTTCTACCACGTCGAGCCGGATGCGACGGCGGCGAGTTATTTTGTCATGCTCCCGCTGGCCGCGCCGGGGGCGGCGCCGGGTTACCAAATCACAGGGCTCGGTGAAAACACCGACCTGCAAGGCGATATCGGCTTTCTGACCGTCGCGCAGGCGATGGGGCTGCACGTCAGCAAAAAAGCCTACCACACGGAAATTTCCGTATCCGGCCCCGCGCATGGTGTGGCGCAAAACTTCAATCCGTTTTCGGACACGTTTCTCAGCCTCGCTGCGATTGCCCCGCTGCTGGACGGGCCGACGCGCATCACCGGCATCGCCCACACGCGCAAGCAGGAGACCGACCGCATCCACGCCATGGCGATGGAGTTGAAAAAACTTGGTCAGGGCGTGGAGGAATTCGAGGATGGATTGGCCATCACGCCGAACTTGAAAAAACTCCGCGCCCTCGCTGCCAAAGGCGTGAAGGCGAAGAAGTTGCTCAGCATCGCAACCTATGACGACCACCGCTTGGCGATGAGTTTTGGCATTCTCGGCTGCCATGATTTGCTCGGCATGGGCAAACCCTGGTTGCAAATCGAAAACCCCGCCTGCTGCGGAAAAACCTTTCCGAAATTTTTTGAGGTCTTGGAAACTTTGCGCAAGGATTCGCTCAAGAAATCGCCCACCCGATGACCCGCCTGCGCCTGGCCTACCTGTTCACGACGTTTCCGGAAACGTCGGAGACGTTTTTGCAGCGCGAAGTCCGGGCCATGCGCGGGCGCCCGGTGGATTTCACGCTTAATTCCCTCTGGGGCGGGAAAAGCGAATGGGAAGATTTGCCGGTCGCGTGTTTCAAGGCGTCAGCACTTTTTCAATTGTTGTGGTGGCTGCCGTATTGGCTGTGGCGCAAACCGTGCGCGATATTGGACCTCGCCACCGCACTCACGCGCCGCCCGCCGCCCTCGTGGTTGAATGCGGGGGAAAACCTGCTGGGCCTTGGCTTCGCGTTGGTCAATGCGCGGCGCTTTGAGCAACTTTCCACTCGTCCACACTTGTGCCATGCAGTGTGGGCGACGACCCCCGCCGCCGCCGGGCTGATGCTGGAAAAACTGCTGGGCATCCCCTACACAATGGGCGCGCATGCCTTTGACGTATTCCAACATGGCGGCGATTGGCTGCTGGAGGAAAAGCTGCAGCATGCCCGCCTGATCCACACCACCACCGCCGCGACCCGGGCGCGGCTGCTTGAACGCGGAGCCAATCCGGCGCACATTGTATTGATTCGTCGCGGACTGGATAACATTCCGCCGCCGCCGCCGCCGCCGCGCCGCGCACCCGGCCCGGTGCTGCATTTGCTAGCCATCGGCCGGTTGATTCCGAAAAAGGGATTTTTTGAGCTATTGAACATCCTGCGGCATTTGCGTGACCAGGGCATCGCTTTCGAGTGCCGCGTCATCGGCGGCGGCCCGTTGGCGCAAAGCTTGCGGGCGCGGGCGCGGGAACTCGCGCTGGAAGATTGCGTGCATTTTACCGGCGCGATGCCTTATGACGACGTGGCGAAATTGCAACGCGAATGGGCGGATGTGTTTTTATTCAGCGGCGTGGTCGCCCCGGATGGCGACCGCGACGGATTGCCGAACGTCATCCCCGAAGCGATGGCGGTGGGCGTGCCGGTGGTGACCAGCCCGGTGGCCGGCACGATGGAAGCGGTGACCCACGGTGAAACGGGTTTTGTGGTGCCCATGCAAGATTGGGAAGGCTGGCGCGAGGCCATCGTGTCCGCGACGCGCGACGAAGCGCTGGCAGATAAAATCCGCCGCCAGGCCCATGCCTGGGCTGCGGAAAATTTTGACGCCGCGCGCAACGCCACCGCGCTGGCCGATGCCGTGCGCCACGCGGTGCTGGGCCACCGGAATGTCGAAGATTAGCCCATCGCCGCCAGCGCGCACACGGTATTCCAGTTGCGCACGGTTCCCGAAATTCCGAGGGCGGTTTTGAGTAGTTTATCTGGATCCGCATACGGCCCCTTGCTGCGATCCACGCGAAGAAACGCCGCATCGTGCTTGACCAGAAAAATGGCGACTTCTCCCTTCGCGGATTGAACCGGCAATTTCGGCTGCAATGTTGGCGACGCAAACAGGAAACTCACAAAACAATGTTTCGCTTCGACCTTGGCATCCATAAACGGATTCAATTTCACCAATTTTTGCAATTCCCCCACCGGGCGCACCACCACACGGATTTCTTTGCGGAAAAATTTCTCCAGCGCACCTTCAATCATCCCGCGTAATTCGGCCCGGGCGGTTTGCGCTGCGTCGAACACCACGTTCCCGCTTTGCTTGTAGGTGACGACATTGCTGAATTTGAGCCGCTCGAACAACCGGCGCAAGTCGTCCTTGCCGATGAGATTATTCCCGCCGACATTCACCCCGCGCAGCAATGCCACATATTGACCCATGCACGGGGAAAACACTTAATTGCTGGTCCTGGCAAGCCCGGAAGCCGCGCCGCTTAAGCGGCCACTTGGGCTGCACCCATCATTCCGGTCACGTATTTTAGCCAAATTTCCATGGTTCACAGAGGAAGCCCTTTGATTTTTACGCATTTTTAAAATGTCGGCATAAGCTGGCTATACAACGGGCAATACACGGGTGACTCAGTGTTTTTCCCTCGGGAACTACAGGCTTTCCCGGAGGCTGTCTCCATAAGTCACCCCGGGTAATTCCGGGTTTCCCCCAATTTGGTTTTTCTCTGGGCTGGTCGATAATGAGGAATCATGAACACATCCTCACTCGCCAACTCCCTGCTCCACTTCTTCACCAACCCGGCGCCGTACAGCGCCCCCGCTCCTTCCACCGGAGCCAGCGCCGCGGAGCAACGCACGTCCCAGGTGGCCTTGGTCGCCGGTAATCTCCCGCGCCTGATGCCGGTGGTGATTGTGGCCGAACCCGACGCCGCCACGCGCCACCGCCTGTGCCGTGAATTAAACAGCGCCGGCATCGAAGTGCACCAATACAAAAGCTGCGCCGAATGCCTCGAGGCCGCGCCCGTGTGCCGCCCGGACATGATTTTGATGAACTTGAACATGACCATCGCCGAAGACCTCCACGCTCCGGCCTTGCGCGCAAGCACCGACAAGGCCGGCCAGCCGCCGGTCATCTTTTTGGGTGGTGGGGATAAGGATAAGGAAACCATCGCCCGCGTGCAAAATTATCTGCGCAGCCAACAGCGCAAGACGAACCTCGACCGCGAGCTGGAAGAAATCGCCGCGTCGCTCGCACCGGTGGCCAAGGTGACCGAAGCGCCGAAAGACGTCGCCCCCGTGCTGCGCCTGGCCGAATGGATTTTCCAACCCATCGCCGCCGAGAAAAACATCACGCTGAAAGTCGAAGCCCCGGCCAAGGGTCTCTTCGCCGAATGCGATGAAGTCCGCGTCCAGCGCGTGGTGGAAAACCTGCTTTCCAACGCCATCAAATTCTCGCCCGCCAACACCACCATCACCCTCGGTGCCAAGGTGGAAGACGGCTCGTTGAACGTATGGGTGGACGACCAGGGCCCGGGCGTACCGCCTGCCGAGCAGGCCAACTTGTTTGCCGACACCGACAGTTATCTCGACCTGCTGGACGACGAAAACATTGGCAGCGACCGCGGTTTGGTGGTGTGCCAGCACATCGCCCACGCGCAGCACGGCAAAATCGCCATGCACAACCGCCGCGAAGGTGGCGCGCACTTTGAATTCCGCCTGCCAGCCGCGAGCCTGCGCCAAGCCTCCTCCGCCGCCACCCTCAGCGACCGGTTGGGTGAAAACAAAGTGACGACATTTACCACCTCGGCCAAGCCGGGCTTGATCATCATTCATCCCCGCACCACGGCCGTCGCGTAAACTTAAAACTGCACCTCTACATGCCCATCGTCTTATTAATTCCGTCTGTCGCGAATACAAAATAATGCATCCGCCCCCGGCCAAAGACCCCCACATCCGTCAAATTTGCCTTGGCGCCATGAGCGAGAAAGTGCCACAACTGCGGGAGGCGGTGAACCGGAGCGACGAGCACCAGGTGCGCAGCCTCGTCCGCGAACTGCGCCATACTGTCGAACTGCTCGGCCTGCCCAAGCTGTTCCAGCTTAGCCAGGATATTGAATACCGCCGCGAGGATTTGGATGCCTCCATTTGGGAAGGCCAGTGCCGCCGCTTTTGCGACCTGCTGGAACGCATCCACTTCTCGCTCGAACAGCAACGCGCGAGGAGTTGAGCGGTCAGAGAATGATTTTAGGTCGCGGCAGTTAGTGTATCAATTTGTTGATTATAACCCGAAACGGGCGCAGCAAGACTGCGCCCCTACATGGGGGACAAGGCGTTTTTGTAGGGGCGCAGTCTTGCTGCGCCCGCCAAACTGATGCAGTGCTTGGAGGCAAGAATTCTTGACCCAACGCATGATTTTGCCAACATCGTGGGCATGACGATGTTGGAATTAAAGCAGGAAGTATCACGGCTTTCTCCGCGCCATCGGCGGGAGTTAAATGCCTACATGATCCGTCTGCGTCATCAAACGCCTGCCTGGCGCAAAGAAATCAGCCGCCGCATGAAACGGATGGATGGTGGGAAAAAGATTACTTTGATTGCCTAATTATGAAAATCCACCGCGCCGGAGGTGACCGCGGTGACGTAGCCAGCGCGAATCACGAAGTCGCCGAAGGTTTCGTTCGGGGTGCGCTCGGCGGCGTAGCGGTTGATGATGGGGGTCAACTCCGCGACGATTTGCTCGTTGGGAATCGCCTCCTTATAAATCTTGTTCATGCGCGAGCCGTTGTGCGCCGCGCCGAGGTATAAATTGTATTTCCCCGGCACTTTGCCCACGAGGCCAATCTCGCCCAGATACGGGCGCGCGCAACCGTTCGGGCAGCCGCTGGAGCGGATGTGAATGGATTGCTCCGCCAGCCCCGCGGCGCGGATGACTTTGTCCAGCTCGTCCACCAGATTGGGCAAATTGCGTTCGCTTTCGGCGAGGGCCAGGCCGCACGTCGGCAGCGCGACGCAGGCGAGGCCGCCGCGCCGCAGCCCGGTGAAGCTCGTCGCAGTTTGGTCGAGGCCGTATTGCTTGAGCAGCGCCTCAATCTTGGGCTTCTCGCTCGGGGCAATGGAGCCGATGATAAGGTTCTGGTTGCCGGTGAGGCGGAAATCGCCCGTGTGAATCTTCGCAATCTCGCGCAGGCCGTCGCGTTGCTTACCGTGCAGGCGTCCGCCTTCAATGAAAAGTGTCAGGTGCTGTTTGCCGTCCACGCCGTCGGCCCAGCCGTAGCGGTCGCCGTTGTCGGTAAAAGTGTAGGGGCGCGCGGGCGATAATTTGTAGCCAAGGCGCGTTTCCAACTCCGTGCGGAACCAGTCCAGCCCGCGGTCCTGAATCGTGTATTTGAAGCGCGCGTGCTTGCGGTCCGAGCGGTCGCCAAAATCGCGCTGGATGGTGACGATTTTCTCCGCCACGTCCACCATTTGCGCGGGCGTACAAAAATTCAGCACATCGGCCAGGCGCGGGTAAGTCGCCTTGTTGTTGTGCGACATGCCCATGCCGCCGCCGACGGTGACATTGAAGCCCGCGAGCTTGCCATTCTCGACGATGGCGATAAAGCCGAGGTCGTTGGCAAAAATGTCAATGTCGTTGCTCGGGGGCACGGCGATGGCGATCTTGAATTTGCGCGGCAGGTAATGCTTGCCGTAAATCGGCTCCACGAGGTCGTTCGTGTCGTCCTCGCCGCCGCCGGTGTCGCCGCCGGCCACGCGCTCCTTGTCGAGCCAGATTTCGTGGTAGGCGGGCGTGCGCGGGGAAAGATGCTTGGTCAACTGCCGCGCGTAGTCGAGCACCTCGGCGTGGATGGACGAGAGATGCGGGTTCGGATTGCACATCACGTTGCGGTTCACGTCGCCGCAGGCCGCGAGGGTGTCGAGCAGCGCCTCGTTGATTTCCTTGATGGTGCTCTTGAGGTTCGCCTTGAGAATGCCGTGCAGTTGAAAGGCCTGGCGCGTCGTCAGCTTGATGGTGCCGTTGGCGTATTGCCCGGCGATGCGGTCAACCTCGAGCCATTGCTGCGGCGAGCACACCCCGCCCGGCACGCGCACGCGCACCATGAAAATAAACGCCTTTTCGAGCTTCTGCTTCCGGCGCTCGTTGCGCAAGTCGCGGTCGTCCTGCAGGTAGGTGCCGTGGAACTTGAGCAGCTGCGAATCGTCCTCCCCAATCGCGCCGGTGGACGCATCGGCCAAGCCCGCGAGGATGGTGCCGCGCAGGTAGTGGCTGGCCTCCTTGATGCCTTCGTTTTTGGAAGGCTCTTTGGCGGCGGCGGGAACGACGGTGCTGGTGTCGGTGGACATGGAAAATGGAGATGGGAAAGGGAAGTCATGGCATAACCCAGCCCGGACTTCAATAATGACTTATCTTGGGTTAATTAGGTAAGATAGTCAAGTAATGAAATTAGGCGAGCGAAAAGGTTTATATAATCATGAATTTAAAAATAATAAAAGATGCTTGCTTGATTTCGTTGAAAGCCGCCTGTAACTGGAACACTGCATTTATCATGTCCAAGTCATGATTCGGATAACGTCATTACTCCTACAAATTTCCAAGTTCCCTTCCAAACCATAATGATCTCAACACTATGAATAAATCCATCAAGATTAATTTGCGGGCGACTAACTTCCTTGCTTCGGGCAGAGGGTTGGTGCTGGCGCTGATCCTCGCCGGCTTGGCTCTGGCTGGGTTTACCCGGCTTTCGGCGCAGGACCAAGAAGTGTATGGAAACCTTACCGTGGATAGCAATTTGACGGCTGGCGGCGAAACAACGCTTTATGATCTCAACGTGACGAACGGGGTAAATGCCAGTTATCTGAACGCCGGGTAGTGTATCGTTTTGAAAGTCCTTCATTCTGAAAGGGGCTTGAAATCAATCCTGACCTATGGCAACTTGCGGCCTATGCCTAAGCGCACAAGCAAAGAGGATGTTAGTGAAACGATTGCCCGTGTTATGGCGAGTGCCACGCATGGCGAGTTTAAGCCCGCTCCGTCGAAGAATCCGGCGGCTGTCATGTTGGGTCGGCTTGGGGGCTTGAAGGGCGGCCCTGCGCGGGCGGCGGCGTTGTCGAAGGCCCAGCGTCAGGCGATTGGGCGGAAGGCGGCTGCGGCTCGGTGGTCGGGTGAGCGGGCTTAATTGGTTCTGGGGGAATTGACTGGATTTTCGCGTGTGCTTGTTGGTTCGCTAACTCAATAAGCTGTTTAAGAAATTCTTCTGCCATAGTTTGTTCATTTTTTGAAATTATCTTTTCTGATTCTGTTCGTTGCTTCAAAATAACTGAGAAATGCTCGACGATTTCCCGTGGAATATATTCACTAACCCCCAAGCCCGGCCCCATAGCGAACATGTCAGTGCCTTGCCCGACACCGGGCGCTATTTCCGATAATTTTTTTGCACGATAGCATAGAAATGATGTCATGCCAGACGACGCAAAACGATGATGGCCAGAAGACATAAAAACCGTTTCCGCGTGTCGTGCGCCGCTACCGATTGCAGCAAAACCTATAGCATCATAGCAGCGCAATAAAATTTCACTTCCGTTGCTTGAACCATTTTCTACAACATAAATATGGGGGCCAATATCGTCCACTCCCGTTATGATTGCAGATATAATTGGCATCTCGTAAACCCCAATTTGTTGGTGGATTTTTTCTATAAAATCACGGTCAAGGTTTTTTTGTTGAAGGATAAATGTTTTATGGTCTAACCCTAGAGGTTTCAAAATTCCATTTTCTATATTTTGATTCCTAATTTTATTGTATATGTCCACCCATAGGTTAGCTACTTCCCGGACTTTAATCCAGGAGTTTGGCGCACTCTTTATTTGTGCGCCAATTGATTCAAATGCCTCTTGATGTATTTTTGCATGCAAACTTGAGGACCCCGCCGTAAGAGCAATTATACCTGTGGTAAGTCTAAGAATCTTTGTATTGCCCATGAATGGGATATCCGGCTCAAATTCGACATCTCCACTTGTAATCATTCTATCGCAGGCGCAATAAATTTCCGTATTGGCCGCAATGGCAGCGATGCAAATAGTCATTGGTGTTATCCTTTGTTCTGGGGGCGTGTCAGTGTCCTCTTCTCGGATTGCCACCAATGGATACCCTAGTATCGATAGTTTGCCAGTTGATTTTTTCATAAAATTATGCTTGACCGCTCAATTATATGTGGTATAGTAAGGGCATGAATCAGTTACCCATTGCCAAACGCGCTCAAATCGCCCGGTGCTTGTCCGAGGGCAATTCCATGCGTGCCACCAGTCGCCTGTGCGACGTGAACATGAGCGCGGTAGTGAAGCTGCTCCGTGACCTTGGCGAAGCCTGCTCGGCCTACCAAGACAAGGTGCTTAACAACCTCAAGTGCCGCCGTCTCCAATGTGACGAGATTTGGTCGTTTGTGGGCTGCAAAGAGAAGAATGTGACCGCCGAAAAGAAAGCCAAGGGCGAAGGGGATTGCTGGATTTGGACTGCCATAGATGCCGATACCAAACTGATTCCTTGTTGGTTCGTTGGCACGCGTGATGGCGGCGCGGCTTACCATTTCATGCACGACTTGGCGGGAAGGCTCGCCAATCGCGTGCAACTGACCACAGACGGGCACAAAGCCTACCTGACGGCAGTAGAGGATGCCTTTGGCACAGAGATTGATTACGCCATGCTGAACAAGGTCTATGGCCCAGCCCCAGAAGGCCCGCAGGTTCGCTACAGCCCGGCACAGTGCATGGGGGCGAAGAAGGCGGCAATCACTGGCAAGCCGGACTTCGCGCACGTTTCCACGTCTTTCGTTGAACGCTCGAATCTTACTATCCGCATGAGCAACCGCCGTTTCACTCGCCTGACCAATGCCTTTAGCAAGAAAGTCGAGTGCCACGAAAACATGCTGGCGATTAGCATGATGTTCTATAATTTCTGCCGGATTCATACCAGTTTGCGCGTTACTCCGGCGATGGAAGCAGGGGTTAGTAATCATGTCTGGGAAGCGGAAGAAGTGATTGCGTTGCTGACGCGTAAAGAGGTAGAAAAGGCGGCGTGAAATTAAGGATGATTATTGCAATGGTTGCTTTGCTATTGACTGGCATCGCCCTTGGACAAACAGCGGCATTAAAACCATCCCCACCGGAAACCACAGACGCCCAAGGCGTCAAAAACCAAAGCCAGAAACAAGACGAAGCACCCCAAAATCCGCCTGTTGTCATTCAGCAAATCGTAACCAATGAAGGACAGCCAAAAGCAAACAGCAATACAGAGGGTGCAAACAACCAGACCCCCCAAGGATGGATGGCAATTCTTTGGAACAAGGCCATCGCCGACCCCATCGCCGTATTGACTGTCGGCTTGTTGTTCTTTGCCGCTTATCAGGCTTGGCTCACCAGAGACACGGCCAAAAGGCAGTTGAGGGCCTATGTTGTCATTAAAGACAATGTTCTTAAATCTCATCAAATTGCTGCTGATGGAAAAATGAGCATTCAAGTAACCACCATATTTACCAATACAGGACAAACCCCAGCGTATAAAGTCAGGATAGTTTCCAGATTGAAGATAATGACTTTTGAGGAAGCCGGAAAATTCGACAGTAGTATTCCGCCATTGGAGGACGCCAGTGTTTCCACGCTGGGGACTAATGCCGCTTCTCATTCTCCAAGCCCACGAGGCAGCACTTGCTCGCGCAAAGAGTTTGACGAAATTTGTCTCGGCACAGAAAAAAGGCTGTTTGTTTATGGAATTATTACTTATAGAGATGCCTTCAAAAAACGCCGATACAGCCGATTCTGCGACAGTTTTGTAATGACGGGCGGAATACTCAAGGCTACGCCCTTCAAAACGGGGCAAGATGCAACTAACAGCCCGATTCCCAAAACCAAAACGATACACCACCGAACGCCGCCTACAGTCTGGGCATCAGCACCGATTCTTCCGACGTGCCCGAATTAAGCATTTCCGCCAATGCCACGCCGTGGGACAGCGTGAATACTTACGTCACATTTTCGGGAGACGCTCGCACGCTCTGGACTTGGAATGAAAACGGCAATTTGAATCAAATGACCCTTGATCGCACGGGCTTATTGACGTTGTGGGGGTCGGATGGCATCTCTAACTCAAGCACCAATCTCACTTTGGATCCGGGGAACGAGACCCTGGCGTTCGCCGGCAACCTGGGCTTGCAGCAGATCGACGGCGCTTTTGTGATGAGCGCCAACATTCTGGACGACGGCGCGGGCAATATCGCGTTCGACCCGGGCAACCAAACGATTGTGTTCAGCAGCGGCGTCACCTTCAACGCCACCACCGCCAATGTGACGATTTTCGCCGGGGACAGCGGCTTCGTCGTGGGCAATGGGGCCACGGCCACAGGCTATCGCTCCGCGGCCTTTGGCGGCACCGCCAATGCCACGGGTAACTCCTCGGTGGCGCTCTCGGGCGGCGCGGCCTCGGGCTACCTCTCTCTGGCGGCGGCGTATGGCTTGGCATCGGGCGCTGAAGCCGTGGCCCTGTCCAGCGGGACGGCTTCGGGCAATTATTCGCTCTCGGCAGGCAATAACTCGCTCGCCAACGCAACCGGGGCGGTCGCACTCGGCACCAACACCACCGCCAGCGTCCTCAATTCCGTCACCGTCGGCCATTACAACACGCCGATTTCCGGCAACGCCACTACCTGGGTGGCGACCGACCCGGCGTTTATCGTGGGCACCGGCAGCGCCGGCAACAGCACCTCCAATGGCCTGGTAGTGCTCAACAACGGCAACACCTCCATCTCCGGCGATGCCGCCGTCGCGGGCAACACCACCGTCACCGGCAATTTGACTGTCAACGGCACTGTGAACTTCAGCGGCAATGTGACCTATCCCAGTGCCTTTGGGGATGTTTCGATGGGGGTCTATGGCACTTACGGGGAGTAGTATCCGCGCCGACCTACCCTGTCCTATCACGTTCCTCCCACACTTCCCATGCGCCGTTTTCCACCATCACTTGCCCTCGGGCTGCTCATCATGCTGTTATGCGCCGCGACTTGGGCTTTGGCCTCAGGCGTGGACTACCCCACCTGGTGGACGGATTACGGGGTGGTGCCCGCGCAACCGCCGCCGGGGCCGGGGCAGATGGGTTACAACGTGACGACATACAACGCTTGGGTGGCGCAAAACTATCTCCCGGCCAACTTGGGCCAGTTGAAAAACTTTGCCGCGCAGGCGCAGGCGTATCTGGACAACAACCTCGCGTCCATCGGCGGCTCGGGGCCGGGCATCGGCAATATCGTCGCGAACTTCTCGGTCAATTCGGCCAACAATTTTTCGCCGGTGAACCTGGGGCAAATCAAGGCGGTGACGCAGCCGGTTTACGACCGTCTCTATGCCATCGGCTTCAACGCCAGCACGGGTCTGGCGGCCAACTATGGGCTGACAGGGTTGAGCGGGAACTGGAATGGTACCTTCCACTACCCCTGGCCCGTGCCCCCGCCGAGTTCCGGCAACGTCGGTTACAACGTGACGACCTACAACGCCTGGGTGGCACAGAATTACCAGCCCACCAATCTCGGCCAGTTGAAGACGGTTTTCTCATTTGACTTGGGGAACTTCACCCCGGCGGCCAACTTGAGTGTCGCGGGCGACGGCATTCCCGACTGGTGGAAGGTGGAGAACGGACTTGATCCCTTTGCCGGGAATATTGACGACAACACGGATTTTGGCGACGATCAAACGGACCTGCAGCATTTCCAGTTCGATTTCAACGTCTTCAACGGCTCAGTGGACGAAGACTTGTCCGGCAACATGACTGCCTTCCAAAATGACTCAATCAGCGCGAGCGTGAATGCTCCAACTGATCCCGGTGATTATATCCCGCCGGGTGACACCAGCCTAGCGATTCCCTACCAGTCGCCGCCGCAATACGCAGTGGTGGACTTGGGAACGGATGGGATTACGGATATGAACGACAATGGGCAAGTGTTGCTGTACTACTACGACGAAGATTCAAACCTTCATATGCAGTTTTGGTCTGTCGGCACGACGACGAACATTTCGGTTACGGACGGGGATTACGTCTATAACTGGCTGGACGTCGCCGACAACGGCACCGTGCTGGGGACTTATTACAACTCGACCGACGACACCGACTACGGTTTCGCCTCGTGGACCGTGGATGGGGGCGTGAGCCAGACTAATTTGGGGGACGTGGCTTCGGCCTATATCGACAGCGATCTCACCGGCTTTGATGTGCCACCATTTATTCCAATTGTGGTTACGCGTAATGCGATTTACACACTGGTGGATGCCTATACCTACACCACTTTGGGCACGGGCGCCGATGACAACCCCTACGGCTACGAAAACGACTATTGGATGGTTCTCGGCCTGCATCGGGACGGTTCGGTGACGAAGGAGGGGGACGTGATGTTCGATGGCGGCGAGGAGTCACCGGCACCCACCGGCAACCTGTGCATTTCCTACCCGCTGGCGCGCGACTCGGCCAATGACACCCTGACGATGAACTGTCAAATGACCTACACTAGCCAGAACGACACGATCTATTATGTTTCGAGCTACGACGAGGATGACGAGCCGGTGTATTCGACTGTGACCTATACGGAAACCTACCCGGATTGGGACTCCATCAACGCCACTCTGCAGCTCAATGGCAACGTGGTTTCAAATCCCGGGGGCTCCGGCGAAACTTTCTGGGCGGCGCAGGCGCTGCCACCCTGGGACGCCTATTTCGATCCATATGCACAGCCACCGCTGGTGGCGAATATCGGGGGCACGCCGACGCTGGTCAACCCCTACTACTACTACGAGGACACGCCGGAGACTGTGGACGTGATCAGCGACGGCAACCTCGCCACCGCCAACCTGACGACCGGGGGCGACACCCCCGTCCAACTCTACGGCCTCAACTGCCTCGGCCTGGGCCTCACTGGGAATTTTCAATTGTGGCTCAATGGCAACGTCCTCGCCCCCGAGAACTGCTTCCCCGGCTGGGCCATCAACAGCGATGGCACCCTCGACGCCACGGCCGTGCTCCCAGGGGTGGAATGGGGTGCAAACATCTCCGTGGGCATTAACTGCAT
>DATHOB010000051.1:0-4001 GCA_035485355.1 Opitutales bacterium
CCACACTTCGATAACACTGGTCGCGCGCGTTGGACTCCTTCCACCACCGGGAGGCTGGGGCGCGCAGTGCCGGCTTCCCGGCGTCACACATGCTACGCTTTTACTATAGCCACGACCGCACCACCCGCTGGTGGTTGCTCACCGCCGTTGGCCTTGCCGTCGCGGTGCTGGCTTACCGCCTCTTCCTCGCCACCACCGGCGTCTCTACTTGGTTCACGCGCTATTGCGGTTATTGGCTTTCATTGCTTACCGTCACGCTTTTTGTAATGGCCATGGTGGGGGAAATTCGCGCCCACTGGCCTGGCTGGCGCGGCCTGCGCTCGCATTGGCCCGGTTTGCTCACGGGTTTGCTGGTGGCTATTTTCTGGCAGATCCACGAGCCGCACGATTTCAAGGTGCTGTTTGACGAGCATGTGCTCGGTTCCATCGCCCGCGTCATGCACTTCTCGCGCGAAGGCGCTTACGATGCTTATGCCCATTATTCCGACGGCCACCTGACCACTTTGCTGCGCGGAGTGGATAAACGCCCGCTCATGTATCCCTTTCTCGTTTCCGTCGCGCACGACCTGACCGGCTTCCGCCCGGAAAATTCCTTTTTGGTCAATGGCATCCTTGGTTTTATTTTGCTCATGGCTACCTATGCGGTGGGAGTCGTATTTGGTGGCCGGGGTATCGGTTGTTTCGGCCAGTTGCTGCTGGCCGGGCTACCCCTCCTCGCGCAAAATGCCACGGGTGGCGGCTTCGACCTGCTTAACATCACCGCCATAGCCATCTTTCTCATCAGCGCATGGAATTATTGGCGGCAGCCGGATACGGGCGGGCTGGATTTCTGTGTTTTCTCGGGTGTTGTCCTTGCGAATTGCCGTTACGAGTCGCTGCTCTTTCTCGGCATGCTCGTAGTACTGGCGCTGCTCAAGTGGGCGCGCGAAGGCCGCATCAGCCTGACCTTCCTCGCCGCCATCTCCCCGCCGCTGGCCCTGCCGCCAATTCTCATCAATCAGATTTTCTGGGCCAACGGCAACAACGGCTTTTTCCAAACCAAGGCCGGCGACTTTTTGAATTTTTCCCATGTGCCGGATAATCTGACGCATGCGGGAGTGTTTTTGTTCACCCCCGATTTTAACACCAACAATTCGATGCTGCTATCGGTGGTGGGCGCCATCGCACTACTCTTGACTCTGGTATGGATTGGGCGGCGTTTACCGAAATTCTGGCGCGAGTCTGGGCCGGAGCTTCCCTTGCTGCTCGTAATATTGGGTATTTTGGCGGAAACTTCGATATCCATGCTCTCATTTTGGGGGTTTTGGGATCAGCCGCTGGTGATGCGCTTTTCCCTCCCGCTCCAATTGGCTTTTGCCGTGTGCGCGATGTATGTCGCGTCGCGGTGGTTGAATGGCCGCCGCCTGCCGGGGTGGGTAATTGGTGGGACGGCCATTTATGCTGTGGCCGCCGCCGCACCCGTCTCGTCCGAAGCCTACATGACGAACGACCATCAGACGTATGTTTCCTACCGCTGGGCGCGTGATTATGTGTTGAAACACGCCGATCCCGGAGTGCTCATTGTTACGCGCGCCTCCGTCATGTTTACGCTTTACGGCCAACCCTGCCTGCCCATCGGGATCGCTAATCGGGAGCCATTAAAGGTGGTCAACACTGTCCCACTTGGTCTCTACCGCGAAGTCTGGGTCATTCAAGAATATGACATCGACGGGCCGCTGAATGCCTGGGTCGAATATCCGCCTGCCCGCCTCGACCAACGTATCGAGCTCAAGACTATGGCCGAGTTCGCCTGCAACACCATGTATCATATTCGCATTAGCAAGGTCGTGGGCTACGATGGTAGTAAAAAAGCTGGCACAGTGTCCCTCAAGGGCGAGCACTCCGGTGACACCGAAAAAATCAAGGCCGAGTTGGGGGGAGATTACAACACCCCTTCCGGCACGGAAAACGAACTCACCCAGCGACCCGAGGACGAGGATCCCGCCATCCCCATGCTCACCGAGTTGCCCCCCACTTCCTCGGACTTGGCTGAATTTCTGAAGAAACAATATCCCTGAGCTATTGCATCCACCGCCGGATTTTGACCCTCTATCATGAATTCTCCGCCATCCACCTCTGCGTCTGCTTCCGCCCCAGCTGCGCCCGCGCCGTATGTGGAAAGCTTCGCTTACCGTGCCCAAGCCGGTTTCCGGCGGCAAATGGCGCGGTTGCATGCCCGCTTCATTCCCCCGGGTGAGCGGGTGCTGGAATGGGGTTGCGGGGTGGGGGATTTGCTCGCGGCACTGAAGCCCGCCGTCGGCTTGGGGCTTGATGCGGACCCCGAGCACATCGCCTCTGCGCGACAACGCCATCCCAGTGCGAATTGTGAATTTCGCGAAGGCCGCCTGCCCAGCACCACCGTCGACGGCAAATGGGATCACATCATTCTGAATTATCTCCCCGGTTACTTAACCGATGTGCAAGCTGCATTGGAAGCTTTGCGGGAAAATAGCCACCCGCGCACCCGTATCTACATTACTTCGCTCAACAACGTCTGGTATCCGCTCATCAAGCTTGGTGCGGCGGGCGCCGCGGTGGTGCGGCGCGATTATTGGAATTGGCTCTCCATTCGCGATCTCGCCAATTTGCTCGAACTCGCGGGCTGGGAAGTCGTGCTTGCGCGGGGCGAGCAACTTTTCCCGTTTGATGTTCCGCTGATTGAGCCGTTCTTCAATCGTTTCCTCGCCCGCCTGCCGGGCTTTCAAGCGCTGGGCATGTCCATCTTCATTGTCGCGCGTCCGCGGGTGCGCTTTGCCGACCCCGCGCAAACGAGCCTTTCCGTCGTCGTCCCCATGCGCAATGAGGAAGGCAACGTCGCCGCCGCGCTGGCGCGCATTCCTGTGCTGGGCCGCGGCACCGAGGTGGTTTTTGTCGAAGGCAATAGCCGCGATAAAACCTGGGAAGTTTTGCAACGCGCCGTCGCCGAATACAAGGGCCCGCTCACCCTCAAACTTTGCCGCCAGCCCGGCAAAGGCAAATGGGACGCCGTGCACCATGGATTCAGCCAGGCCACGGGTGACATTTTCGTCATCCAGGACGGCGACCTCACCGCCCCGCCGGAGGACCTGCCGAAGTTTTTTGAAGTCCTCTGCGCTGGCCGCGCGGAATTCGCCAATGGCAGCCGCCTCGTGTACCCGATGGAAAATCAGGCGATGCGCTTCCTCAACATGCTCGGCAATCATTTCTTTGCCAACGCCCTCAGCTTTGTCCTCAGCCAGCGTATTAAGGACAGCCTCTGCGGCACCAAGATGATGGCCCGCGCCGATTACGAACGCCTGCTGAAGCGCCTGCCCGAACTCGGCGACTTCGATCCCTTTGGCGACTTCAATTTATTGTTTGGTTCCGCGCTGATGGGGCTGCGCATCCGCGACGTCCCCGTCCGCTACAAAAACCGCACCTACGGTGAAACCAATATCTCCCGCTTCCGCCATGGCTGGATCCTGCTCAAAATGACTTTCTTTGGACTGAGGAAAATCCGGTTTCGGTGATTTTTTATTTTCCGTGTCATCTAACGCGCAAATTTCCGCGCCGGTTGGCTCCGCTACCCAACGCGCGTCCCTGAAGCGGCGGATTACCGCTAGCGTCATTTTGATTTTGGCTGCGTTCACCGTTTATTTTCCCGTTTTGCATGGAAACTGGCTCTGGGATGACACCACGCTCATCCGGGACAATCCTGTGATGGCCGATGCGGGTGGCGTCTGGAAATTCTGGCTTGCGCCGCCGGGGCCGGATTTTTTTCCGCTCACGTCCACGGTCGAGTGGTCGCTCTGGCGAATTTTCGGGGACCACACGCTGCCCTATCACCTTTTAAGCCTGGCATTGCACCTGTTGAGCGCATTTTTAATTTGGCGCTTATTTACTCGGTTGGGACTCCGCCTCGCGTGGCTCGGCGCACTGCTTTTCGTGGTCCACCCCCTCGCGGTAGAGTCGGTGGCGTGGATTTCGGAATTGAAAAACACGCT
>DATHOB010000052.1:0-2577 GCA_035485355.1 Opitutales bacterium
GGGTGTGCGCGCGGTTAAATACCACCTCGATTACCGCAACGACCCGCTGGTGGCGGAATTGCTGCGGGAGTCGCACATCGAACTGCTGCAACTGTAAGGCTAATTTCGTGTCTCATTATCATTCCCGCCCATGCGCATGAGCACCCGGACCACCCGCACCGAATTTCCGAGCGTCGCCGGCTCGTTGTTGCTGGCGCATCCGGATTTGGAGGACGGGAATTTTCGCCGCGCCGTGGTTTTGATTTCGGCGCATTCGGAAGGGGATGGGGCGCTGGGTATCATCGTCAACCGCCCGCTGGAACAGACGCTGGGTGAGGCGCACGGAGAATTTGCCTACGGGCCGCTGGCGAATGTTAAACTTTATTGTGGCGGGCCGGTGGCCAAGGAGCAGATGCTGCTATCCGCGTGGCGGTGGAATTTGGAGACGGGGGTGTTCCGACTGCATTTTGGCATCAGCGCGGAAAAGGCCGCCGAACTGCTTGAAAACGAGCCGGGGACGGAAGTGCGCGGGTTCCTGGGCTATGCTGGATGGACAGGTGGGCAACTCGAAAATGAACTGCAGCAAAAGTCGTGGGTGCTCGCGCCCATTGACAGCCCGGATTTTCAGGAGAACGAAGGCGACGGCCTGTGGAAGAACCTGCTCGCGCGCGTGAAGCCGGATTTGTTGCTGGGCGCGGATGCGCCGGAAGACCCGTCGGTGAATTGAATTTAGAATTTGTTGTAATCCTCGTGGGTGCCGATCCAAATCCACACAAAAGTTTCGGCGTCGAGAAAGTAGCCGATCGCCCGGTAATGTTCACCAATCCGAATGGACCAAAGTTCACCCTTGATCTTTTTGAATCGCAGCGAGGGGTGAAACGAATTTTGCAACCACCGTTGATAGGTTTTTCGGGCCAATGGCCGCACACTTTCCGGCAACGCGTGGTATTGCTTCCAAAAGACAAGGTCGGCTTTGGAAGTCATCGGATTAAGGTGCGGGAAAGTCGCGCAAACTTCCGGCCTGGGAGGCGCGTTTGGAGGTTTCAACCAATTTAAATAATTTGCCTCCCGCTTCTGCGTCCCCCTCCATCTGCTCGTCCCAGGAATCGTTGGGCCAGGGATGCAGCATGGCCTCCAACTCACACCGTTCATGCGGAGTAAGCTGGTCGATTGCCGCCTTGATTTCCAGGACCGTACTCATGCATCCAGCATAGCAAGCACGGGGCAATTATCAAGCGCGGTTATTCGGGAGATTACCCACGCACCCGGCAAATATTAATGCCGTCGCTGATGGGCAACAAAACCGATTCAACACGCGAATCGCGGGCGAGTTTGCGGTTGAGCAAATCAATCGCCTTGCCGTCGGGGTGGGCGACGCGGCGCGCCAGGCGGCCACCCCAGAGCATATTGTCGAAAAGAATGAGACCGTTCGCACGCATGCGCGGTAGGATCAACTCATAATAATCGTCGTAGCCCGTCTTGTTGGCGTCGATGAAGGCAAAATCGAATTTCCATTTCGACTCGAGTTTTTTGAGCGAGTCGAGCGCGGGGCCGAGGCGCAATTCGATTTTATTTTTCACCCCGGCTTTGGCCCAATACTTTTGGGCGAGGTTGGTCCACTCCGCGCTTTGGTCGAGGCAGAGCAGCTTGCCCTTGGCGGGCAGTCCACGGGCGATGCAGATGGCGCTGTAGCCGGTGAAAGAGCCGACTTCGATGGCGGAACGAGCGCCGATGGCGGCGACGAGCAGCGTCATCAGCGTGCCCTGGTCGCGGGCGATTTGCATCGGGGCGGTGTCGGGAAATTTTTTGCCGGTCTCGGCGCGCAATTTTTCGAGCAGGGCGTCATCGGTGCCGCTGCGGCATTGGCTGGCGTAGCGGTAGAGACCGTCGGTCATCGCCGTGTATTTCAGCGCCTCGCCGCGTTGATTGCGGCGCACATGCCAGGGAACGGCTTTCATGGCGCTTACTTGCTGGCGAGCAACGCGCGAGTATCCAGCGTGCGCGCGTCCTTCCAGAGCGATTCCAGGCGGTAATTGTCGCGCTGTTCGGGCAGGAAAAGGTGGATCATGATCTCAAAGGCATCGACGACGAGCCAGCCGCTGTCGGTGCCGAATTCGGAGCCGGCGAGCGCGGCATTCTCCTCCTTGAGCGCTTCCTTTATCGCCTGGCGCAGGGCCTTCAAGTGCGGGGCGGAGGTCGCGGTGGCGATGATCAAATAATTCGTGATGGAAGACTGGCCGGAAACATCCAGCACGCGTAACTCGACCGCTTTTTTGTCATCAAGAGCCTGGCAACAGCGTAGGAGCAGGCGGGAAGGTTCGGCGGCGGTAGCGGGCATAAGTTGGGTCACCCCATTGATACTGGAAATAAACTCAGCGGTAAAGTTTCTTTTCCTCGATATAAGCGGCGACGGAGCGCGGGAGCAATTCATCCGCCTTGCGGCCCTGCTTGAGCCGGCGGCGCACTTCCGACGAACTAGCCGGATGCTGCACCGTGGAAACGCGCCGCCATTGCAACACGCGTGCGATGGAGGGATGCGGATTGGCCGGGGCGACATTGGCGCGGTCAAACACGGCGAATTCCACCATTTTGGCCAGC
>DATHOB010000053.1:0-2376 GCA_035485355.1 Opitutales bacterium
TGCATTCCGCAATCAAAGACAAAACGGAAGGGCCCCATTTCGATGAGGAGACAGTTCGAGCCGATATCGTGTGCGCGGTTAAGGTCGGTCAGTTGCATGGGCCGGAGGGTTCGTCCGGCGAATCGGCCGGCGAGGCGGGAATGTTCATTTCAAAAGGCGGAATTTTGACGTGGATGGGCGCCCCGGATTCATCGACGCCATGAAACGAGCCGCGCGCGACGGTGTTGACGCCCGCGACGTGGTAGCTGTTGTAGGAAAACTTCTCGCCGGGGGCGAGGGTCGGCGTCTCGCCGACAATTTTGTCGCCTTCAATCACCTCGGTTTTGCCATCGGCCTGGGCGAGAATCCACTTGCGGCCCAAGAGCGTGATGCGGCGGTCGGAAAGGTTGCGAATGGTCAGAAAATAAATGAAGGCGTGCGGGCGATCGGGCGGGAAGTTGGCGGCGCCGCGCTGGTAGATGAGCCGGTCCAGCACGACATGTGCGTTTTTGAGTTCCTCGCTCTTGGTGGAATCCATGTAAGCGCCTACTTCATCGCAAAGATACGAAGAACGCAAAGAATTTTATCCACGAATGAACACGAAGGGAAAGGAGAAGGATGGTCATTATATTCGTGTCCATTCGTGGATAATTATCTTTCTTGGCTTCCTCCGCCTCTTGGCATTGAAACGCTTCATCCCCCTGGCGTGAGGCGGACGATTTCGAGGCGGTCACCCTCGGCCAAGAGGGTCGCGCGGGCCTCCGCGGGGGTGAGCGCCGCGCCATTGCGCTCGACCACCACGCGTTCCGGAGCGAGATTCAACCCGGCCAAAAACTCCGGCAGCGGGCAATCCGCGCGCGCGGTTTTCTTTTGGCCATTGGCGATGATGGAGATCGTGCTCACAAAATGCGGAGGTGTTCACGCTAGGCGGGTCGAGGACGCCCCGCCCTACCTGGTTTTGATTTGTAGGGGCGTCGCTTGCGACGGCCCTTCTTCGACGCTCGTTGCGGTTATGGTAATCGAAGGCGTGGTCGGCGTCGGCCCGGCGAGGGCGAGGTCGTGGTCTTTCCACACGGGGTCGAGCCCGCGCTGGCGCAACATCGCGGCGACGACTTGCGGCGGGCGCTCATCGGCGATGTGGAATTGCTCGCCCGGTTGCGCGCGCGTGGGCGTCCACTGCGATTCGTCAAAATGGCTGTAGCCGCCCGGCTCGGTGCTGGAGCCCGCGCTCATGTGCGTGACGCCGAGGGTGCAGAGGCCGTCGCGCAAATTCGCGGGTTCGCGGGTCGAGAGCACGATGCCCGCCGTCGGCAGCAGCAGGCGCAGCGCACACAGGGTCTGCACCATCTCGCGGTCACCCAATTCATTTTCCGGCGCGACTTCAAAGCCGCCCGCCGCCGGGCGCAGGCGCGGCAGCGCGACAGTAAGGTAGCTACTCCAGCAATTTTTCAGCAAGTGGCGGGCGTGCGCGGCGAGGGCGATGGCCTCGAACCGCCAATCATGAAGCCCAAACAGCGCGCCGATGCCAAGGCGGCGGAAGCCTGCGGCATGGCCGCGCTCCGCGGTGTCGAGCCGCCAGGCGTAATGTTTTTTCGGCCCGGCGGTGTGCATCGTGCGGTAGGTCGGCTCGTGGTAGGTTTCCTGATAGACGACCAGGCCCTCCGCCCCGGCGGCGACCATCGGCGCGTACTCCGCCGTTTCGAGCGGGCCGAGTTCGAGTGCGATTTGCGGCGTCAGCGGCAGGCAGCGGCGGATGCACTCGGCGACGTAGCCGTTGGCCACGTATTTCGGGTGCTCACCCGCGACGAGCAGCAGCGAGCGGAAGCCGCGCCTGGCGAGCAGCCGCGTTTCGTCCTCCACCTTGGCCGCCGGAAGCGTGATGCGCGGGATGGCGTTGTGCCGCGAAAACCCGCAGTACTTGCAGATGTTCACGCACTCATTCGAGAGGTAGAGCGGCGCGAAGAGGCGGATGGTATTGCCGAAAAAGTGACGCGTAAGCTTTTGCGACTGTGCGGCGAGCTCCTCCAAGTGCGGCGCGGCGGCGGGCGAGAGCAGCGCGGCGAAATCCTCCATCGTCCGCGCCCGGCCATTTTTCAGAACGGCCACGGCGTCGCCCTCGCGCGCCGTGCGCGAGCGCTCGATCCAGCGGTCGAGCGGGAGGGTGGGGAGGATTTCGGAAAAGGCAGGCATGGAAAACCAATCCATTTTATCCACGAATAGACACGAATAAAACTAATTTGTTTTGAGCGAAAGATTCGGGTCTATTCGTGGATAAAAATTCAACCATTCAAAAACGCCGTCAACGGGCTGGTTGCCGAGGCGCGTTCGTGGGTGCCCGGCAAACCTGTTTCATACGCGGCGCGGCCGGCTTCGACGGCGAGGGCAAAGGCCTTGGCC
>DATHOB010000054.1:0-3755 GCA_035485355.1 Opitutales bacterium
ACGTTTCCGTCGGTATGGGTGCGCGCGGAGCGGATGCCGCGCTCGAACAGGCGGAGATCATTTTGATGGGCGATAAAATTGAATTATTTCTCGACGCGTATTATCTCAGCCAGCGCACGCGGCGCGTGATTCACCAGAATCTGCTGGTTGCGCTGGGTACCATCGGCGTGATGGTTTGCGCTGCGCTCTTTGGCCTCGTTCCCATTACCATTGGCGTCGTTGCTCATGAGGGGTCAACGGTGGTGGTGTGTTTGAACTCGTTGAGGTTGTTGTGGTTTGGCAAAAGGCCCATAAATAAGGCGCAGATTCAGAGCAATTAAGTGTGTTTTAGTTCGAAAACGGGCGTGAATCCCACTGAAAAGGCGTTGCCAAGGGGCTAAATTCCCCTTATTGAGCTATGGCTTCTGAGTGGTGGAGTTTCCGTCATTCTGTCTTTTTCGCTGCTGACCCTATGAAATCCCGTAATTCCTCCTTCCCCCGTTTTTCGCGGTGGGCGGCGAGCGCTTTCGCGTTCCTGCCTGCGGCTCTCGCGCTCTGCGTGTTTTTCGCCTCGACGGCCCATGCGGCTGGCGATGCGGACATTCAACTGCCCTCGCCCGCCATCGTCCCGGCAACGGGCCAAGAGGCACTCTTCAATGTTTTCGGGCTGAACTTGTCCGGTAGCTCGATTCTGCTCGGCGGCTTGGTGATGTGTATCTTCGGCGCACTTTACGGGCTCAACGAACTGCGTTACCTCAAGAGCCTACCCGCCCACAAGTCCATGCTGGATGTATCGTCGCTCATTTATAGCACTTGCAAAACCTACCTCTTCACCCAGGCCAAACTGTTGCTCAAGCTCGAGATTTTAATTGGCGCGACGATGGTGTTTTATTTTCGTGTGCTGGAAAATCGCCCTTACGGCGAAGTAGGACTGATTCTCTTTTGGTCACTGGTCGGGCTGGCTGGTTCGCTGACTGTCGCCTGGTTTGGCATATTGATCAATAATGTGGCCAACAGTCGCATGGCCTTTGCCTCCCTGCGCGGCAAAGCGGTTCCCCTTTCTGAAATTCCGACTCGGTCGGGCATGAGCATTGGCGTGCTGCTGGTCAGCGTCGAGTTGGTCATCATGCTGACGATTCTGAAATTCGTGCCGCGCGAACTCGCGGGCGTGAGCTTCATCGGCTTCGCCATCGGCGAGTCCTTGGGCGCGAGCGTGCTACGCATCTGTGGAGGCATCTTCACCAAGATTGCCGACGTAGGTTCGGACATGATGAAGATCGTCTTCAAAATTAAGGAAGATGACGCCCGCAATCCGGGTGTCATCGCCGACTGCGCGGGAGACAATGCCGGTGACAGCGTCGGCCCGACGGCGGACGGCTTCGAGACCTACGGCGTGACGGGGGTTGCGCTTATCAGCTTCATCTGTCTCGATCCGGTGCTCAAAATCCACCCCGATGCACAATGGGCCTTGATTGTATGGATTTTTGCCATGCGCATTGTGATGGTGGCGCTGTCGATCGTCGCTTGGTTCATCAACACCAAGGCTTCTCGCGCGATGTTCAAGGACACCAAGGATTTCAATTTCGAGCACCCCTTGACCATGCTGGTTTGGGTCACCTCGATTATGGGCATTGGCGTTACGTTTTTGCTGACCTACACGATGTTCCATGACAATTCGATTTTCGGGCCGTATTGGTGGAAACTGGCCACGATTATCAGTTGCGGCACCATTTCCGCAGCGGTCATTCCGGAGTTAACGCGAGCGTTCACTTCAATGCACAGCGCGCACTGCCACGAAGTGGTGGACGCGACCAAAGAAGGCGGCACGGGGTTGACCATATTATCCGGCTTGGTCGCGGGCAAATTCTCCGCGTTTTGGATGGGGCTGACGCTCGCCACGCTGATGTTTATCGGCTTTTTTACCAGCACGCATGCCATGGGCACCGGGCACGTCTTGGGTGAAGTCATGCAGTATCCGGAAGTTTTCGCCTTTGGTCTCGTTGCCTTCGGCATGTTGGGCATGGGTCCGGTGACGATTGCGGTGGACAGCTACGGGCCGGTGACGGACAACGCCCAATCGGTCTTCGAGCTTTCGACGATTGAGCAGATGCCGAACATCCATCAGGAAGTCGAGCAGTCCTTCGGCTTCAAGCCGGACTTTGAAACAGGCAAACACTACCTCGAGGCCAACGACGGCGCGGGCAACACCTTCAAGGCCACGGCCAAGCCCATGCTCATCGGCACGGCGGTGGTCGGGGCCACGACGATGATTTTCTCGCTGATCCTGATGCTCAAGGCGCACGAAGGCTGGACGAATTTTGAGCCGTTGAGCATAACCAACCCATGGATCATCATGGGCATGATGGCTGGCGGCAGTGTCGTGTTTTGGTTCTGCGGCGCCTCGATGCAAGCCGTGACGACCGGTGCCTACCGCGCTGTTGAATACATCAAGAAAAATATCAAGCTCGACGGCAGCAACAAAGCTTCCGCCGAAGACAGCAACGAGGTGGTGCGCATCTGCACGGTCTTCGCGCAAAAGGGCATGGTCAATATTTTTGCGGTCATATTCTCCCTGGCGCTCGGTTTTGCGTTTGTGAATCCGGTGTTCTTCATCGGCTACCTGATTGCTATCGCGCTCTTCGGTTTATTCGCCGCAGTTTATATGGCCAATGCGGGCGGCTGCTGGGATAACGCGAAAAAACTCGTCGAAGTCGAGTTGAAGCAAAAAGGCACGCCGTTGCACGACTCCACGGTTGTGGGCGACTTGGTGGGCGATCCGTTCAAGGACACTTCGTCCGTGGCGCTCAACCCCATCATCAAGTTCACAACGCTCTTTGGCATTCTCGCGGTGGAAATCGCGGTGAACGCCAAAGACAAGGCGCCTTACTTGGCGGTATTCTTCATCGCGGTTGGCCTGTTCTTCGTCTGGCGCTCATTCTACGGAATGCGCATTGGCAAGAAGGACTAGCTGAATCGAGGCCAAAGGATCAAAGGAGCAGAGGAACAGAGGAGTAGGGGGCGCCGCGAGGTGGCGTCTTTTCTCTGGGTTCCTTTACTTTACCGCTTCGTGCAAGGCAACCATGCCGCAGGCCAGTGCTTCACGGCGCACTTGGACAAAGCCCGCAGTTTGCATTTCCGCCGCCAACGCCGCGCGACTGGGAAACGCCGCAGTTGAAGTGGCGAGGTAGCGATAAGCACCGGGCTGGCCCGTGAGCAACCCGCCGGCGACCGGGACGATGGTGTTCATATAGAACCTCGAAAATGGGCGCGTCCAGCCTTCCGGCTGGGAATTATCGAGCACATAGAGCCGCCCGCCGGGGCGCAACACGCGACGCATCTCGGCGAAGCCGCGCGCGCGGTCGGCCAGGTTGCGCACGCCCCAGGCGATGGTCAAGGCATCCTGCGAATTATCCGCCAGGGGCAAATTGAGGCAATCGCCCGGCGCAAACACGATGTCCCGGGCCCAGGGCCGGGCGGCTTTTTTGCGCTCGGCGGTTGCAAGCATGGGCGTACAAAAATCCAAACCGCGTACTTCCACCTTTTCCCCCAACGCTCTTTTCAAAGCAAAAGCGACATCGCCGCTGCCCGTGGCCAGATCCGCGACCCGCTTAGGGTGCATCGCCGCCACCGCCCGCACAAGCCGCCTCCGCCAGCCGAAGTCCAGGCCCAGGCTCAGGACATGGTTGGCCAGGTCGTATCGCGGTGCGATGCCGCTGAACATTTCCGCTATCGCCGGAGCTTCAGGCATGGGCGAAAGGATAACTGCGGAAGGCATA
>DATHOB010000055.1:0-4025 GCA_035485355.1 Opitutales bacterium
AGGTGCCGCGCGAGCGTTTCGTGCCCGCCGCCAAGCGCGCGCTGGCCTATGCCGACGTGCCGGTCGAGATCGCGCCGGGCCGCTTTCTCCTGGATCCGCGCACCTTCGGCAAGCTCCTGCAGCTCGCAGGTCTGCGCGCCACCGACCGCGTGCTCGATGTCGCCTGCGGCACGGGCTTGATGAGTCTGGCCGCCACGCGGTTGACGCAAGGCCGGATAACGCTGGTCGGCGTGGATCCCAGCCCCGGGATGTCCGCCCTGGCGCGGGCGAAGCTGCCGATTGAATTTCACGAGGGGGTCGCAGAAGCCCTGCCGGTGCCCGATGCTGCATTTGATTTTGTCATGATGGGTTACGCGTTGCGGCATGTGCCGGATTGGACTCGCGCTTTCCGCGAATTCGCGCGCGTATTGCGTCCCGGCGGTCGCGTGGTGTTGTTGGAAATCACGCGCCCCACAAGTCATGGTGGAAAGATGGTGTTTGACGGTTATTTCGGAGGTATGCTGCCGGTGCTCGGCTTGCTGGCTACCGGCCAACTTCGGGCGTGGCGGCTCTATCGCTATTACTGGCGCACGATGGCCGCCGCGCACCCGCCCGCCGCGGTGTTCGCCGCCCTTAACCAGGCGGGTTTCGCCGCGGCCCGGCATCGGTTGAAATACGGTTGCATGAGCGAGTACACCGCGAAGAAAATTTAATTGCCATCAATAATCCATGGAAAGTCTCAATAATCGCGACGGCGAATTATGGCAGTGGTGGTGCAGGACGTCGTTTCGCCGGCCTCGGATCAGTCTGCTCATTGATGCTCCGACCGGTCGCGCCTTTCAGGCCAACGATATCATGTCCGCCGCCGAAACCGTGTTTCGCTTGGGCAATTTTAAGAGTGCGACCGGCTGCGTGGCGTGGGTGTTGCCCAATGGGTTGGACTGGCTGGCGATTTTTTTAGCCACCCAAAAAGCAGGCTGGGCGGCGTTGCCATTGGATCCGGGTTTCGATGAGCGGCAGGGAAGGGAACTTGCCGGGCAACTTGGCGCAACGCATTGGTGGAATGGGCAAACGCTTTCGCCGCTGGGTTCGCAAACGCGCCGCTGGCGAGGAGTCGCAGTTGTCAAAGTGACCTCCGGCTCAACCGGCCAAGCCGCGGCCATTCCGTGCCAGGCTAAACAACTCTGCGCCGACTATGAGCACATTCGCGCGGGCATGGGGCTGCGGTTGCGCGATAAAAATCTCGGACTTATTCCTTTTGGCCATTCGTATGGTTTGGGCAACTTGCTGATGCCATTGCTGGTGGACGGCATTCCGATTATCACCGCTGCCGCTTACACCATCGCGCAAATTAATGAATGGGCAAAACGTTACCACCCGACTGTGTTTCCCTCCGTGCCGGCCGTCTTCAAGCTGCTCGCCGAGACTGCGGGTAGTCACCGCCTCGGTAAACTGCGGCTAACCATTTCTGCGGGCGCGCCGCTTGCTCCCGAGGTCGCGCAGGCCTTCGCGCGCCGCTTCGGTCGCAAGATACACAATTTCTACGGTGCTTCCGAAACCGGCGGTATTTGTTATGATCGAACCGGAAGTGCTTCACCCACTGGCCGCAGTGTTGGGCGACCTTTGCCCGGGGTGCGCATAAAATTGCGCGCCGGCCGGGTACAAGTGCATAGCACTGCGGTTGCCACGCGAAGCAAAAAATATTTGTTGCCGGATTGCGGACGATGGAATGAGGAGGGCGAGTTGGTCTTGACGGGCAGGGTGGGACGGCAAGCCAATCTGGCTGGTCGTAAAGTTGCCCCGGCAGAAATTGAATCGCTCCTGCGCACCTTGCCCGGGGTGACCGATGCCTGGTGCGGCGTGGGTGTGCATGTGGGTCGCGATTTTCTCGTGGCCGCAGTGGAAACTTCCGCGCACGTGCGTGAATTAACCCACACGTTGTCCGCTCGCTTGCCTACTTGGAAGCAACCGCGTACTTTGGTCGCGCTGCCCCAATTCCCGCGCACCGTCCGGGGCAAAATAGACACCCTCGCCCTGGCCCGCCAACTTGGGGTATAAGGTGAATTTCCGGGATGCGCCTTGGGCAATGCGTTACGGTGACAATTGCACCTTCACGGTTTGAGTCCCGTGATTGTCCCCAAGATCATTATCGCCGTCATTGATGCCCAACATAAGATCTCCGTCCTCCGGCATGGTGATTATGGCGGATTGGCCGATGAAAAACTTGGCCGTTCCAACTCGGCCGACTAACGCGCCCCAAGGAGCGTCCGGCACTCGCCGCACCACGCCCCAATAACCCGAGCCAAACAACCCGGCCTGACCACCATCCGCGCTACGCTCGACGCCAGGGGACTCGCCCCAGATGCCATTTGCGGTAAAACGAATCTTTTGGCCGCTCTTGACCTGAATGCCAGTTGAAACCCACGGTGCCCGGGCGTCCACGGTGAGTTGATAAGTGTCCAAATCAATTCGGCTGATGTTGGCGGGTTGAATTGGCAACATCGATTCGCCACCAGTATTGCAACCGGTGAAATTTAAAAGAATTATCAAAATCAAGCAAATATGGGGCCACCCTTGCCTCCGAGATTTTTGGCCACCTATTTCATCGCACTCTCGTTTGTATAGTCGCATCAACTAGTATATGTCCCATCTTGAGAAAAAACAAGGCGCTAAACTCCCTACGGGGTGTTTATTTCCCGTGGTTGGGGGTTGGCCATTACGATTTCGCCTTCGGCCAGCAAAGTTTCTTCATGGAAAATCTGGATCTGAAATATTGCCAGTTCGAGCCCACTCGTGACTACGCGGGCAACAATTTGCAGATTTTGACCGGGAAACGCGGACTGCCGGATGCGAAATTTTTTGATTTCCACCAATTGCAGCGGCGTGGAAGGGGAAAAACCGGCATGTGCCGCCCATAGCGCGCCGGCCAATTGTGCGCCCATTTCCGCAAAGTAAACGGCGGGCAATAATGGCCGTTCCGGAAAGTGATCGCGAAAAATCGGCCAGTCCGGATTCAGCCACACCCGACCGCGCAGCAAAGGGCCAGCCTCCGGCGCAGAGATTTCATCGATGAGACGGAAACCCGGGCCGTGGGGAAGGAGGGGGTGATTCATGGGTGGGTGGTTCGAGTGGGATCGCAGAAGCAGGCCCCAGTGATTTCCAATCGGAAAAGATAAAGACTAACGAAGTCTTTTCCGCGAAAACAATCTCCAGCCGGAGTGGGTCAAAGGTGAGTGCATTGACTTCCACCAATATCCGGCTGGGCTGGCCCGCGGCTGCGCTGGGTTTTACCGCCAGTTGAATGCGCATGACGTCATGGTCGCGTTGCGCCGTTTGCGTGAAGTCTTTTAACCAGGCGGTGGGTGGTTGGCGAAAAAATTCCAGCAAAGAACGCACCATGGGCTCCGCCGCCACTTGCGGTGATCGACCGGGAAATTTTTGCCCCACTTCATCTTTTAGGATCCAAACCTGACCGACGAGCGGCGCGGTGTAGCTCATTTCCAGCGACGCGGGCGCACGGTAGGCCAGGTTGCCATCGCTCGTAATTGGCATGAGCAAGTCTGGGCTATGCGCTTCCTGGTGAAAGTTGCCACTCCAGCCGGCGGTGTTGAGGCGATGATCCGCGTAGCTTTTTTGAAACGCTTCCAGTTCCGCACCTGCGACCGGGGTCGGCGGTACCACAGTTTCCGGAGCCGTCGCGGATAGGGTACACAATGCGATTAATGCAACCGAAAACATAGATTGATTTTGCCTCCGGTTGATTGGAACGCAATTACTTACTTTTGGGCTTCATGTTTGCAAGCAACGCTGGCAGCCCAAGCGCTGCGGCTAAAAAGGAACTCAAAATCCCCAGTGCCAAAACAACTCCGAAATTGCGTAACGCTGGCTGCGCACTGAACCCGCTCATGCCAAAGCCGATGATGGTGATTATGGCCACCAGCGCGAGCGGTTGGCCCAAACGTTGGCGGGCAGTTCCCCAGCGCTGTCCTTCCTGTCGAATGAAAAGCAGGATGAAGATGCAAAAATCCTCTCCCAAACCAAACAAG
>DATHOB010000056.1:0-6028 GCA_035485355.1 Opitutales bacterium
GATTCGCTGCTGCGCGCCATCAACAACGACCTGCGCAACACCATCATTTCGTATATCCCCAACACCGCCGAGACCGCCTACTACGGCCTGCTCGACGAGCTCCGCCTGCGCCGCCGCCAGGAAGTCAAGGACGCCATCCTCGCCGCGCAAAAGGACAACCGCCTCACCCCCGCGCTGATTGACCAGCTGATCATGGACAACTGGCCCCGGGGCGAAAAAATCGCCCACAAGGACATCAAGCTCCGCACCTTCATTTCGCAGGAATCCAGCCGCGACCTCCTCGCCTCGCACATTTACGACATCACCTACGGCATCGTGCAGCCGACGGACAACCTCGTGTGCATCGACGACTCCATCGTCCGCGGCACCACGCTGAAAAAATCCATCCTGCGCATCCTCGCGCGCACCCACCCGAAGAAAATCATCATCCTCTCCACCGCCCCGCAAATCCGCTATCCGGACTGCTACGGCATCGACATGTCCGAACTCGGCAAGTTCATCGCCTTCCAGGCCGCCGTCGCCCTGTGCAAGGAGCGCGGCCTCGAGGAGCTGCTCCGCGAAATTTACCAGGACTGCGTGCGCCAGGCCGGGCTGCCCGCCGGCTCGCTGCGCAACCACGTCCGCCGCCTGTATGACCTTTTCACCGCCGAGCAAATCTCCGCCAAAATTTCCGAGCTGGTACGCCCGCCCAGCAACGGCTGGAACGGCGAAGTGCAAATCCTCTTCCAAACCATCGAAGACCTCCGCGTCGCGGTGCCGGTCAACAACGGCGACTGGTATTTCACCGGCCATTACCCCACCGCCGGCGGCCTCGCCGTGCTCAACCGCTCCTACATCAATTTCTTCGAGGACAAGAAGAAGCGGGCGTATTGAGGATCGCCCGCAAAAGGCGTAACAAGGGTTAGGGCATTTTCGATTTTCTTGAATACAGATTTGGCTGGCCTTGGGCAACCCGACGGGTTGCCAGCCATTAGCCGGGGGTCGCTGCAAAGCGAAGACCCCCGGAACCGGTAGAGTTTTTATCGCACCCAGAAGGGGTGCCAGCATTCGCGCGAGCCAGGCATTCTGGCACCTCTCCAGGGTGCAAAATTTGTTACGATTCGGAACCGGGGGTCGCAACGACCCCCGGCTAATGGCTGGCACGCCTCCGGCGTGCTGATTCTGATCCCATCCCATCGTCAATTTGAATCGAAAATGCTCTAGATGTCGCGCGGCAACTTCATGCCAGCACTTCGTCGCGCACCAGATGGAGACGCACGCGCGCCGGGACGGTTTGGTCGAAGTAAAATGCGGCCACGGCCTCCTTGACGTTGGAGCGCAGTTGCTCCCAAGTGTCCGCCTCGGTGAAGATGCTTTCACCCAGGGCCTCCGCGACATAGCCGCCGTCCGCCTCCTGGGTGACCTCGAAGATGATTTCACTCATGCAGCAATGCTGCTGCTTTGGCGTGTCCATCGCAAACCCGTTCCGCCATAGTTACCGGGGAGTTCACTTTGATTGGCTCGTTAACTGAAAGAGTTAAAACCGACCCCTTTGGGCGTTCCGTAATCACTTCTGGGAAATGGAAGAAGTGATTGCGCTCTTGGATCAAATGGGCGTAGAAAAGCAGCATGAATATATTCAACTTATGGTTTCCCAAATCGGACGAAACTGCCTTTCGTGGCAAGTCAGCCTATATTGAAGTCTTGAATCCTTTTGCTGACGCGAGCAGACAACACACGTTGCTCAAATCCGAGGGTCGAATCTTGCTCAATAATGAAGCTACTAGCGCAGAGGAGTGTTGCGCCCAAATTGATTCCTTAATCCGAGATTTACAGAGCCTAAAGGCCAAAGCAAAACGGGACTTCCTTATCACGAACCAAAGCGAGGGAAAAACGCCTTGATAAGGGTAAGCGGCCCAAAGAGTATTGCGCAACCTAGTCCAACAAACACCGGAACCGCGTCTGCCTTTTTGAACATATCCGGCTCTCGATGGCACATAACGGCCACGCCGATAATCCCACAAAGAAGCCAAATTAAAGCAGCCTCGGACATGCACGGATGTCTAGCAGGATGACGCCATTTTACAAGAATGGATTTTCAAACGAATACACCACCCTACAGCCCCAAATTCTTCACCCATTGCGTCAGCAGGCTGTCGAGCGAAAACCGGGGCAGGTTTTAAGTTTTTCAGTAATGCATTCGTGCAAGTCCGGCGCAATCATGTGCCAACCCAAGGCGACGGCCGGACGGAGCTGCAGGGCCTGCTGCATAGCCACTTTTAGTAGCTAAGAGGCGAAGCTGAAAAGCCTATTGCAGCGGGAGCAATCGGCGCAAAAGGATGGCGAGGCCGTCGCGGTCGAGCTCGTGGTTGGCCACGGCGATGAGAGCTTCCACGAGCGGGGCAGTGATGTCTTTCCGCGTGTCCACGCCGTTGAGCTTGAGGAAAGCAAGGGCCGCGGCCACAGCGGTTCGTTTGTTGCCATCAAAGAATGCCTGGGCCTGGGCGAGATGGAAGGCGTAGGCAGCGGCGATAGCGTGGAGGTCGCCTTGGCCGTACCAGTAAACGTTTTCCGCCTGAGTCACGGCGCTCTTGAACAGTGCTCGCTCGCGCAGGCCATCCAGCCCGCCATACAATTCCAAAACACGGCGGTGGAAGCCCTCCACCTGCGCGGCAGTGAGGAACAGCGGCTCATTCATTGCGCGAGTTGGCGGAACAGTTCCGGGTGCTCGGCGAACACGGCCTCTGCGGCGCGGCGGGCGTCCTCGTCCTTCGCGTAACGCACGGCGTCCACGCGCACAAACTCGGCCACTTTCCCCTTTTCCTGCGGGGGCAGTTGCTTGATTTGCTCGATGATCTCGACGGCGGTCATGCAGTTATTATCGGCTATTTTCCGGGCGCTGGCAAGGCTTCTTCCGGGCAGGCACTGTATCCGTTTGACGGGCGCAGCAAGACTGCGCCCCTACAAAACGCGCAGCTTCCGATGTAGGGGCGCAGTCTTGCTGCGCCCGTTTCGGGTTATCATCATCCAACGATACACTACCCATTACTTCGCGAGATAACGGGTTGTCCTTGCTCCGCTACAGCCCCAAATTCTTCACCCATTGCGTCAGCAGGCTGTCGAGCGCGCTGTAGTCGGGATGCTGCATGCTGCCGCCGACCTGGAATTGCGGCCCCTGGCTGTAGCCCGAGGGCTGCGCCGGGCCGAGCAGCTTGATCGCCTGCAAACCCGTCGCCACTCCGCCCTTGGCATTGAGCGAAAGCGTGGCGTTCAACGGCTGGTCGGGGATGGCCTTGCCGCGCGCATAAGTAATCGTCCCGGTGCCGAGCAACTCCACTTGCGCGCTTTGCATGTCGAACTGGCTCAGCTTCACCGTCAGATCCGCGCCGCGCTGCGCCTCAAACACCAGCTTGGTGTATTGGAAGGCGTTCAAATTCGAAACCAGGTCGAGAATGGCCGTCGCCGTCGCGGCCGTGCTACTGGCCGCGTTGTTTTTGCTGAACATGCTCAGCACCGCCCCCGCCACGCCGGCCACGCCGGAAATGCCCTTGAGCACGCCGGACACCGTCTTGTTGGGGATCAAGTCGAGCAGGTGGAACGTGCCGCTCGCGCTGTTGAGCGCCAGGTTGAACTGCACCCGGTCAATCAAATCGTCAATCGTGCCGCCGCCGCCCGAGACATTCCCGGTGATGGAAAAATTGCCCTCGACGGGGGGCGTCGTGCTCGCGTCGCGCGATTTGAAATACGCGCCCACATCGAAATTTTTGAAGCTCAGGTTGCTCTGCATCTGATACGGCATGTCCTTCTGCGCGGTATTGAAGTTCAGCGCCGCGCTAAACGAGATGGGCGCGCCGCCAAACGTGCCGGTGACGGACGGTATCTCCGCCTTCGTGGGCGATACTTGGGCCGAGGCCTGAAAATTGACGATGGCAAAGGAATGAAAGCGGATGCTCTTCAAATTGATTTGCGCGGAGCCTTGCAGGTCGCCCCAAATCGGAACTGTGTCCGCCACGACGGGCGCGGGGGTCGTCTCCGCGGGGGGAGTTGGCGTAGTGGGCTTGGCCGCGGGTTTGGCCGGGGTCGCGGGTTTTGCCGGAGTGGCCGGTGCCGCAGGCGCAGGTGCAGCCGCAGGTGCAGGCGGGAACAGCCCTTCCTTCACCGCCATCAAATCATCCAACACCAAATTGTTGCCGGTGACGCTGAGCGAAAATTTGTGCGAATTGCCCGCGGGGCCGTATTCTGCGGCCACCATACAATCCGTCGGCCCTTCCGTGCCCGTGCCCTTGACGGGCAGCGAAAGCGACACCGCGTTCGTCTTCCGGTCAAAATTTCCCGTGCCATTGGCGAAGGTCATTTGCGTAAGTTGGGTCGTCGAACCGTGCACCGTCCAATTAGTGACATTCGCGTTGAGCTTCACCGCCCCGGCGGCATCCAGCGTGGCGTCCACCTGTAATTTGCCCGCAGTGAGGTTGTTGAATTTCGCCAGCATCGGCTGCCGCAAAATTTGCGCGAGGTCAGTTTGCAGGGAGACCGTCGCCTGCTGCGGAACCATATTCCCGGAAGCGAAGGCCATGGTCAGATTGCCCGAGACCAGCGTTGAGTTGCCCGAGGTGAATTTCAAATCTTCCGCCCCGCACGCGGTCAATCCCAGTTCGTTAAAACTGGCCGAGGGTTTGATGGTAAACGTCAAATCATGAATCCATTCGGTGCTCGTGGTCTTGTCCACAATGCGCGTTACTCCCAAACCCGTCGCGGCGATCGGCGCATTGGCGGTTAGCGTATAACTTCCGTCACCCGCGCCGTGCACCACCAGGTCAGCGGCGATGTCGCGCCCGGCCAATTGGAAACCCGGCAAAGCCAGTGCAAGCACCCCCGCGGGCAAATTGCCCAATTTTACCGTGACCACATCTCCGTTAATCTTCGGCCAAATATATTTGGCCATGCCGGTGGCATCCGGTTTCGCGTTCGGGTTTGCCGCCAATGTCACCGCTTGCCCCAGCTTCACGTCGGCCAGCGCCGCGCCACTCGCGGGCGCAATCACCGCTTCCGCTGACGAAAGCGTAATCGCCTTCGCGGTATAGGTCGCATTCGCGCTGACGGTGTATTGCGGCTTGGTGTTCGGCAAATACGCGCGCCACGCCAACCCCAACGGTTGCGCCGCAATCGCCGCCAAATCGCCATTCATGGAGACCACCGCGCTCAGTGTGTCTTGAATATCCGACGCATTGACCATCACATCCGCCAATACACCCACCGTCGCCGTGGCCTGCACGTGCAGGTTGCCGGTGAGGTTCCCCGCCTGCCACACCGCTTCCGGAGAGATGGCAATCGTCACCCCGGATAATTTGTCGTCCACGCCCTGCGTGTATTGAAATTTTTCAATGGTCAGCGGCGCCACGGTATGCAGCACAAACCCCGGCGTCGCGCCGCCTGTGCCCGCCAGCAACAATTTTCCCGCCAGCGGATTGCCCGAGAGCTTCATCCCCGGCGGCAGGAAAATCTGCACCACGCTCAACGGGATTCCGGAAATCTCAATCGCGGCCAGATTTCCATTCAACGCTGGCAGCGCGGCGTCGGCGTTGAGCGGCACGGAGATTTTTTGCAGCGCATTGGCCACCGCAAAAGTCTGATTGATCGTGCCCATGCCCTTGGCAAGAGTCGTCTGAAAGGCATTGACCACGAGCGACGCCCCCTTCGGGTCATTCGGCGGCGAAACCACATTCACATCGAAAGTGGAGTTGAGCGTCAGCAGTCCCGCCGGCGTCAACTTCGGCAAAGTTTTTCCGAGCGCTTTCTGGTCCAAATTATCCACATCCACCGTCACCGCCAAATTTCCCGTCGCCGCCACCGCGGGCAAAACTCCCGGCTGGGGCGTGACCGAAACATTTCCCGAAAACTGCGCCTGCACCACCTGGCCGTTCTTCGACATCGTGGCCAGCGTGACCCCTTTCTGGGAAATTTCCTGCGCCACAAAAGTAAATTTCCGCACCTGCGCGGATACCGATTTCCCAAGATATTGCGCCATGAAGTCCGCCTGAATCGCGCCGCC
>DATHOB010000057.1:0-10238 GCA_035485355.1 Opitutales bacterium
CATCGCTGATGGTATGGTGGGGCGAACGGAAGGGCCGCTGAAAGCACCGATTCTCCGGCGCGAGCGACACACCCGCCGCCGATTGGATGGCGAGCAGCTCCAAAAATTCATCAAGGGTGGGCTCCGGCATAATGGTCGGAATGCGCTTCGCAATCATGCTTTTGCCCGAGCCGGGCGAACCCACCATCAATAGATTATGGCCGCCGGCGACCGCCACTTCGACGGCGCGGCGCAAGGCATGCTGGCCTTTCACCTCGGAAAAATCCACCGTGTGTCGCAAGTCTGGCGGGCGGCGGAACGGGCTGGTCGCGGCGTCCAGCCGGGGCAGAAATTTTTCGCCATTTAAAAAGCGCACGGCCTCATCCAGTGACGCGACGGCATGCACTGGCACTTTATCAACCAGTGCTGCTTCTTCGGCCGTAGCCGCGGGTAAAAGCACACCGGCCTTGCCGAGTTGCCGCGCCAACATCGCCAGCGCCAGCCCGCCCGCCACTGGCCGCGTGCCGCCGGATAAACTTAATTCTCCGGCAATTAAGTAAGGCTTCAAGTTTTCCGGTGCCAGTTGCCCTGTCGCCGCAAGCACGGCGAGCGCCATTGGCAAATCAAACAACGGCCCTTCCTTGCGCAAATCGCCCGGCGCGAGGTTGATGGTCGTCTTTGTGGCCGGGGCGCGAAAACCGCAATTATGCAGTGCCGACCATACGCGATTGACCGACTCCTTCACTGCCGTGTCCGGCAACCCGACCAACACGGTCTCCGGTTTGCCTTCCTCACCCGTATTCACCTCAACTTGCACGGCATGGGCGTGGATGCCCAGCAAGGTGCCGGAAGTGACAACGGAGAGCATGGCAGGTAAAGAATCAGAGGGACGATTGCAGAACCATACGAGGAATCAGAATTCGAAAGGGTGAACATAAATACAGCGCGAAACAATATCAAAATTATTAAAAATCATGATTACGCCCCCCTTGCTCCCGGAGTCCTCGGTACCTCGCTCCGCTAATTTCAACCCGCATTGGGATCCACGCACTTCGGCCCTTTGAGCGGTTCGTGCACGCCGGTAATGATGGGGTGTTTCGCCGCCTCATCCGAATTGAGCTTGATCCACTCCTGCAGGTTTTCCGGCACTTCGCGCTCGGCGTAAATGGCATTCACCGGGCATTCGGATACGCAGGCATTGCAGTCAATACAGGTGTCCGGGTTGATGTAGAGCCGGTCGGGCGCTTCGTGAAACGCCTCCACCGGGCACACCGGGGCGCAAGAGGTGTATTTGCAATCCACGCAGGCAGCGGTGACGATGAAGGCCATATCGGAATAAATTGAATTGGAGGTTTCGGTTTCGAAGTCAAACAACTTACTCCAATTCCCGCAAACCAAAATCAAATCCATCATGGCCAAACGGAATCTTGCCATTTCAACCCCGCCAATGCGAGAATTGCGCCATGGGGAAATATACCACCGCCGCGGTTTTGGCCGTGCGCCTGCTGGGGCTGTGCTGGCTTGTTGCCGGTCTGTGGATGCTCGCGGCCAATGTTGTCGAGTCTGAGACGGCCTTCAACCCGTCCTTCATCGGTTATTACCTGCAATCGCAAGCCGTGCGCCCGCTATTGGCCATGGGCATCGGCATGGGTCTGATGTTTTTTGCAGGTATTCTTGGGCGCTGGATGGCACGCGGCCTCGATCCTAAAAGCGATGCCTAAGCCCGGCGCCAAGTATTGGTTGTGGGCGCTGGCGGCCATCATGACCGGGGCGTTGCTGGCATTCACTGCACGTTTTTATTACCCGACTTTGCCCGCCGACCCGGCGACAAAACTATTTTTCTCTCTTGATGCGGCCAACATCCAACTTTCCTCGATTATTGCGGATTGGAAGAAAGGCAATTCTGCAATCGCTGCACGGGAATTGTTGAAAAATATTCAATCGCGTATGGCCAAGTTTCCCGCGTCGTTCGTGGTGGCACTACCGGCGTGGAATGATGGCACGCATGCAGAAGCGGATGCCGCGCTCACCCATACATTTACCATGCAAGGTATCACCGGCACTGCGCCAAGTTTACCCGGTGGCGGTTTCGATTGGTCATGGCGCGGCCCGAACCACGATCCCGAATTCGCCTGGTTCCTCAATCGCCAGCACCACATCCCCGCACTGTTTGTCGCCTGGCGCGAAACAAAGGACATGCGTTACCGCACCGCACTCAACGCCCAATTGCGGGACTGGCTGCAACAAAGTCCCCGGCCTGCGCATTACAGCTTTTCTTCATCATGGCGCGCATTAGAGGTGGCCCGCCGCGTTGAAGAAGCATGGATGCCCGTGCTATTTGCCCCCGAAGCCAATGCCGCGCTGGATGACGATGTGCTGCTGGGTCTGCTCGCCGATATTCCCGATCATGCCGCAGCGTTGCGCTACACCCATTCGTTTTCCGGCAACCATCTCATCACCGAAATGACCGGTCTTGCCGCACTCGCGCTGGCCTTTCCGCAATTTAAAGATGCTTCCTCGTGGCTGGATTATGCGGTGACGCAATCCCGCGCCGAGGCGGCACGCGAAATATACCCCGATGGCGCGGAGACGGAACTTTCCAATTTATATCAACGGGTGGTTATGCTCGAATTGCAGCGTCTGGCCGATCTCCTGGCCGCTGCCGGGCGTGACCAGGAACTGGCGGATTTGCACCCCTTGCTGGAAAACGGCTGGAATTATTTCGCGTATACGCTCGACCCGCGCGGACACGGCCCACTCAACAACGATTCCAGTGTGGAAGATGACGCTACGCTCATCCGCCAAATGGCTACGGTGTACCATCGCGACGATTGGCTTTTCCTAGCCACCAATGGGCGCGAAGGAAAAGCGCCCGTATTGCAACCGACGAATTATTTTCCCTATGCTGGTCTTGCCGTGATGCGTGGGGGGTGGAATGCCGACAGTGAGTGGGCCTTCTTTTCCATGGGCCCGCGTGGTTCCGACCATCAACACGCCGACCAACTTCACCTGAGCATTGGTGGCCTGGGGCGGGAATTTTTGGTGGATGACGGTCGCTACAATTATCAGCCCGGCCCTTGGCGTGATTATTTCACGGGCCCCCAAGGCCATAATGTTCTTTTGCTCGACGGCCAGGGGCCCATCCCGCCACCCGATACCACTCAAACGCCGGTGTATGTCCGCCACGAAATTACTTCCACTCAAGATTTTTTCGAAGCCACCGTGGCATTTGCCGGAACTGCTTGGGGCGGGCAAGGGCCGGCTTATCACACCCGCGCGGTTTTATACCCCCATAATAATTATTGGATTGTGGTTGATCGCCTGCAATGCGCGGGTGGCGCGCATCAAGTGGATGGGCTCTGGCATTTTCACCCCGATTGTGTGGTGAAACACGAGGGTGACCTCGTCTATACGGCCAACGTCGGGCAGCCCAATCTCGGTCTCTTGGCGGTTGGGGCGAAGTCGCAAAAAAGTCACGTGGATTTGATTCATGGCCGGGAAACCCCCACGCCCCAAGGATGGTACAGCCCAACCTTCAACGAACGCGTACCTGCGACTTGCGCCGATTTTTCCGATTCAATTTCCAGTCCACAAACATTTGTGTGGGTAATTTGGATTGCGCCTCCGGGGCAGGAAATTCCCGCCACTCAGCCCAAGACGATTATTACCGAGGACACTCCAACCCGCTTGCGTTTGAGACTTGCCTGGCCCGGAGGGATTTCAGACGAAGCCACCGTCCCATTTATTTCCAGCGAAAGTGCAATTTGGGTGCGCAACTAAGTTTGAAAGCAGGGTTAGTTTTTGACTGGTTCTGCAATCGGCGGAAATGGCGCGGGCTTGGGCAAGGTGTAAGGCGTTTCCCCGCGCAGGCGGCGACCGATGTCGGCCAGCGCGCGTTCATCTACCATCATTTGTTCGTGGGGCAGCAGCGGCACTAAGGGTGTGTTGGGCAGCCAATAGGGTGTGCGACCGGGAATGGACGCATTTTCCTGTCCGACCATTTCGTCCCCCAGATGCACGTAGGAAGTAATTTCATATTTCGGGTCGGCATCGACAGCATTCAGGTATTTTTGCAAATCAGAATCCGGCTGGATTTCTTGCTGAAACCTTGTGATGCCCAGGTTTGCCACTCGCGCTCCTGCCAGCGGGCTGCTCAAGGTGTATAAATGGGCGATGCGCAGGCGCTGCGGGGTGGCCGGGTCGCGTGAAGGCGCGGCGGCGACGCGCGCCGCCAGCCCGCCCAGCGAAATCCCTATCACATCGACCTCTGCTGTCCAGTTTGGATCATGGTTTCCGCAGGCGATATTGACCTCCTCCAGCACCCGCGCACGGCACTCGGCAAAGTCCCGGCAATTGGCGACGGAAATGGAAATGAGTTTTGTGTCTTTGGTGATTAACTGGAAATATTGCATGCCCAGCGTCGTCAAAATTCCGGGGTCTTCATAGCCCCCGATGATTACCAGCGGGCGCGGCAATTGCTGCGGGTTTTTCTCCATCTCTACAAACGCTGCGTGCGCCCCTCCACTCGTTAAGGGGAAGGAGGGATTGTCTGGCGAAATCGGATATACTTTGAGCGTCATGGACGCCACCGTCCCCAGCACACTGGACAATAAAGATGGCTGGGCCGGATAAGATTGAACTGGAGGCGGATCTGCAGTCTCAGCGGGCGGGGTGGGTTCTGGCACAGGTGCGGTGGCTGCGCTTGGTGCGGGTGCGGAGGTGATCACCTGCGCGGACGCGTATTGGGTTGCCGGTTCGGCAGCTGATTTTTTAGGCCAGAATTTCCAGATCAGCCCGGCCAGCAGCAAAGCCATCACCAGCAAAAACAACGTGCACCCAAACATCCCTAAGCCGAGTTTACGGATTGTCATGCATGTTTGATAGATCGTGATGTTACGTCTGTCAAAACTTAGTGTTGTAGGATGTGGCGCACGAATTCCATCCATTCACCGACCCTCAACTCTTTGCCCGTCAGGAGCCCAATTCCCTATTTAGCCCGTAAGGCTTTGCAAAAATTCAGTTTACCTTTGCTCCCCAGCCAAGTTAAATACGGCAATGCTTCGATTCGCGGAAGAAATCCTCCTGTTGGCACTCGATGAGAAAACCGGGCGGCTCCATGCCCTGCCGGAGCGCGCCTTGGAATTCGCCCTTGCGGGGGCGGTGCTGGCCGAGTTGGCGTTTATGGAGCGCCTCGACACCGACACCACGCAGGTCTTCGTCAAGGATTTCGAAAACATGGGTGATCCCGTACTTGACCTCGCCTTGGCTTGCCTGCCCAAAAATGAACCCAAGCTGACCATCCAAAAGGCGCTGGCCCGCATTGCCCTCAAGGCCGGTCAGTTGAAGGAACTTATTTTTGCCGAACTCGTCCGCAAGGGCATCCTCAAGCAGACTCAGCAAAGTTATCTTTGGGTGTTGCACGAGCGCCGTTATCCGGTGGTGGATAATCGGGAGGAGCGCGAAGTGCGCGCACGTATTCGCGATATCATTCTCACCCCCGGCGCCATTCCCGACCCGCGGGATGTCGTTCTCATCGGCCTCATGGACGCCTGCGACCTCGATCATTTTGTCTTCACACCACAGGAGCTCGACCGCTCGGCAGAGCGCATCAAACTCATTTGCAAGATGGACTTCATTGTGCAGGCCCTCGCCCGGGCCATTGGCGAAATCCAACAGGCGATTCTCGAAGTTATTGCCTATTCCGGAATGTGAGCACCTATGCAAACATTGCGTTGACTTCCTGTCGCAGTCGGGCACGATAGCCCGTTTCCAACGAACACTCCGCATGGCCAACACCAAGTCTGCCAAGAAAAACATCCGTAAAACCGCCCGACGCACTGTCCAGAACAAGGCGGTCATCACGCGTTTGAAGTCGCTGGCCAAGCAGGCCCGCGCCGCCGTCGCTGGCAATGACGCTGACGCGCGTGCTATCGCGCGGGAATACGTCTCCGCCATGGACAAGGCAGCCAAGACTGGCGTCATTCATGCCAACAAAGCGGCCCACGCCAAGAGTGCCATGGCCAAGGTGCTGACTCCCGTCTCCGCGAAAAAGTAAGCGTCTCTCTGAAACGGGTTAGGCTAATTCAGTTTGTCGCGGTCGTATTTGACGGTGCGGGATTGGATTTCGAATCCGTACCGATTGCTCCTGCCGGGCGAGTGCCGCCCCGGTTGCTACCTGCCGGGCCCCGTCCACGCCCCCCTTGGGGAGTGTTGCCCCTCTGGCCACCGGGTGGGCGATCTAAATTTGCCGGGGTTCCTTGGATGCCTTTGTCTTTGGCCGTCTTCAATATTTCTTGAATAATTTGCTTGCGCGCGTCGACGTTCGTTCCCGCATCGTCGAACCGCTTGATCAACGCTTGCAGTTCTTCCGGCAAGAGTGTGCGTTCATAGGCCGCGAGGATATTGCGATCCGTCGGCGTTAAAGTTTGCAGGTCATCATGAATGGCCGTCTGAAGCTGGATGATGCTGTTTTGCCGTGCCGTTACATCACGCAAGAGAATGGCCTTTTGCTCCGGAGACATGTCATCCAGATAATCCAAGGCCTTACGCAATTGCTTGATGCGTTCCGGAGACATGCGCAAAAACCCTTCCAGAACTGTCAAATCATTTCCGGCTTCCAAATTGCCCGAGGTGTTACCGCTGGTGGCGGCAGGGGTGGGTGAAATATTTCCACTCGTTGGTGGAGGAGTGGTATTGGCGGAGGCAGCGCTGCTCGTTGCATCGGCCGCCATAACCATAGTTGAAAACCCTGCCGCAATCATCAAAACTGCAGCCCACGCGCGCCCGCGCCACAGTAGGTTCTGGAAGGGAATGGACACGGAGGTCTTTACTCGACAGCAGTATCGTCAGTGGCAGGATCGCTGCCCGGAAGGTTAGACAGAATGTCGGAATCCAGCAGCACTTTGCCGTCCTTAAGGGAATCATTCAGTTGCACAAGAGCGTTCGGGTCGTAAGCCTCAGAGCCGGGAGCGGGGAGGGTACCCTGAACTTGGGCAACAACAGTATCTTGCTCCGGCGGCCCACTGGAAACAACAGGACTGACGGAAGGACCGGATGTGCTGAAATACGCCAAAATTGCCACTGAGGCTGCCGCGGCCAAAGCCACGGAGGAACGAGCCCAAGCCGGGAACGGAACGAACACCCGGCGCCACATGGGTTCAGCGGGATTGCTTTCCTCTTCCATCTCGCGATGGGCGGTACGACGGGTCTGGGTTGCGATCTGGGCCGGTTCAAGGTCGGGCTCCAGCGGAGATTCGCCCAACCAACGGTCAAGCATCGCATCAATGGCTGCTTCGTCACCCGTCTTGGCCAATGCAATCATGTTCGACTCCGCGCGGATGCGGGCCAGCGTGCGCGAGACAAAGTCCGGCGCAGGCGTCAAAGGCTGGCTGCTCAGCCAGGCCTCGAAACGCTCCTCGGCGTCCGGGTGAGGGTGGTTAATGGGCGGTTGCATGACGTTATTCTAAATAGGTTTGAGAGGCTTGTGAAGCCAAGATTATGCCAGTATGATTGTGAAACACCGGTTTGGGCAAAAAAGTTTACATAATCTTGCGTAAAACTTCCTTCAATTTTTGCCGACCCCGGAAGATATGGGTTTTAACGGCCGCGACCGACTGGTTCATGATTTCGGCAATTTCTTCGTAGCTCAACTCCTGCTGTTTTAACAAAATAATAGCGGTGCGTTGGTCTTCAGTCAGCTTGACCAAAGCTTGTTGGAAGGCCTCCTCCAACTCATACATCCGTTGTTGGTCGCGCCCGGAAGAGGTGTCCACTGCCCGCAATTCGGACGGATCCATCATTTCCAAGGGCTTGCGTTGGCGGCGGCGGAATTCGTTGATCAGCAAGCGCCGTGCAATATGGAAAAGATAAGTCGAAAACCGGGCCACTGGCTGGTAGTTGGCCGCAGCGCGGTAAACCCGCACAAATACCAGTTGGGTAAGGTCTTCCGCCTGTTCCACTGAGCCCAGCGACCGGTAAAAAAAGTTAATTAAAGGCCCTTGCCATTTGCGGATAAGCTGGGCCAGTGCCGACTCGTCGCCTTTGGCCACAGCCATCATCAGATCCGCATCCTCGTCGTGCTCCCGGGGAGCATTATCCGCTGGCTGGGCCTGCTCGGCGTGGGCGGCGAGCCATCCCGGAAAGGTAGCGGCAGAAGCGTTGAACATATCGAACATATGAACCCCATTCTCCACAACGAGTTGCGACAGCCAAGCCCATTATGTTTCTTTTACAATTCGGTCAGGATCGGGGCAAAATCGACATTGGCGAATTAATGAAGTTCTTTATTTGTACATTAATCGCTTATAATAAACATGATGCAAGAAAAATGAGAGAGGTATCTTGGTCGATTCAATAGATTGCATAACTTATTAATTATCTCGGCAAAACCCCGATACTTCGTTAAACTACCTGTTTGCGGGAAAGGCTCCAACCGCTTCTAGTTCCTTCACTATGCCTTGGAAAACCACCAAACTTAAGTATCTGGGTGTGTCGGTTCGCCGCCGCACGCTTTATGTGGTCTCATTGCTTTTTGCCATCTTGGCCGTGCCGCTAATATCATGGGCCTTGATCAATTCAGGAACTCAGTCTGAGCCGAAATTGCGGTATGGCTTCGCCGGTGCGGCGTTGATTTGCGTTTTGCTATCAATGATTGGGTGGTGGACCATAATCCGCCAACACATTGTGTTGTATTGGGAGGAAGCCCGCTTTATCTGGCCCGCCACCATTCCCATTGTACTGGGAGTGATGTGGATGACTTATCGGGTTTCAAAAACCACCTTTTCCCGTGGCCGGTTGGATTATCTGGCACCGCTTACTTTTGGCACCCTCCTTTTGGGATTTTTCGTAGTTCGGTGTGTTTTGCTCGGTCGTCATCCCAAGAAGACGGATATTGTTCGCGGCGAAAGCGGCCCTGCCCGCCCCCGTGCCAACCGGTCGCTCCCTGTCGCCAACGTCATGATAGATGAATTGGAAAAAATGAATCGGCGCAAAAAACGGTCAACCGCAGGAACATCGGGTGCAATACCTAGCGATCCTGCGAACGAAAAAATAGCAGTGGACGATCTGGACGATTGATTATGGCCCTAAAAACCACTCGCCGCCAGTCTTCGCGCCCACCCCGCGTCACTTCGCCCGCGCGCCACGTGCTCTTTTTGTGTTCGGGCAATTATTACCGCAGTCGCTACGCCGAAGCACTGTTCAACCATCTTGCCCGGGCCGAAGGCTGGTCCTGGCGGGCGTTTTCCCGCGGGCTGTCCACGCACTTGGTGGAGGATGAAATTTCCACTTACACGCGCCAACATCTGCTTCGTCGTGGAATTGCATTGCGCCAGACTGCTCCCGCTCCGCGCGCGCTGACCCGCTCCGATCTCGTCGCCGCCGCCCACGTCGTCGCGCTCAAAGAGTCGGAGCATCTCCCGGTTATGCGTGCACGTTTTCCCGGTTATGCGAGTCAGGTCGAGTACTGGAAAATTCACGACCTCGACGCAGGCACTCCGGCGGACACTCTCGCCGCCATCGACTTGGAAGTGCGTCGGCTGGCGCGTCGGTTGGGAAAAAAGTAATTACTTTTCGCTATCCTCTACCTTCATAGCGGCATTGCCATCGGCAAAGCGTGCGCGAACGGGTTGGCCAGGGCGCAGGTTTTTGCGGCGGGTGATGGGTTGGCCTTCGTTATTCGACAAAATCACGAACCCGCGATTCAGCACACGTGGGAGTTCAGTCTCATTGAGACGGTGTTCCAGATGCGCCAGGGCCGAAGCTTGCGGCGATAGCGCATTTTTGCCGAGTCGCACCAGCCTTTGTCGCATCGCTGCCCAGCGCGCGCGCGCGACTTGCAGCCGCGGCATGGGTGCCTGCTTGGCCAATGCCGCTGCGGTGTGGTGCAAAGTGTCCCGTCGCGCATGCAATTGCTGCCGTAGCGCCAGTTGCGCGCGTCCAGCAAGATCGTCCAACCGCAAGAATTGTTGTTCAACAAATTGGTGCGGGGATGATGCTACGTGGCGGTGCGCGAGCAGCTCCAACCGTGAATGACGGCGTTCGATTGCGTTTGCCACAATGTCGCGCAGTCCGCGTCCCAGTTGGGAGACACCATCGATTTGCTCCAGATAGGTGCTCGAGATCAATTCCGCGGCGGCGGAAGGTGTCTCCGCTCGGCGGTCCGCGGCGAAATCGCACAGGGTGAAATCCGTTTCATGTCCCACGGCGGAAATGATGGGCGTTGGTCCGGCCGCGACCGCGCGCACCAGATGCTCCTCATT
>DATHOB010000058.1:0-6749 GCA_035485355.1 Opitutales bacterium
AAAGATGGCCCCCGGTTTGCAACGCGACTCCGTTTTGAGCGCAATCATTGGCTCCTGGGCGGATCAAGACCCCAAGGGATTTCTCTCCGAAACAAAAGGAATCACTGGGCCGCGGATGCGGGAAACTGGGGTGGACGCCGCACTTAAGGCATGGTCGGCGCAAAATCCGACCGATGCCATGCAGTGGATCAAAGACAATCCAGGTGGCGCACCCGGCAGTGCAATGCAGGCCCGTTATCTGGCGGCTTTTTCCGGCTATGCAGACAACGATCCGCAGGCTGCGTTTGCCGCCGCCAATGCCCTGGATGGCAGCAACAACGCCAACCAGCGGCTGAAAAATCAAGCGGTGCAAGCCGTCATGTCCAGCATGGCCGACCAAGGCAATTTTACTGGTGCAACTGCGATGATAGGCCAGATGGCGGATGGGAACATGAAAAATCAGGCGCTTTCCAATATTGCCAACAGTTGGGCGGCTTCGAACCCGGCCGATGCCTCGGCGTGGGTGTCGTCGATGACTGACCCGCAACAACAAGCAACCCTTGGCGCGCAAGTTGCGGCCCAATGGGCTTCGACCGATCCGGCCGCCGCCGCCACGTGGGCCGCGCAGATGGACGCGCAAGCTTCCGCTGCCGCGCAGGCCAATGGCGGCACATCCAACAGTTATCTGCTTGCCGATGCCATGCGTACTTGGGCCAGTTACGATCTCGATGGCACGGGGGATTTCCTCAACCAACTTCCAGCATCGCCCGATAAAGACGGGGCCGTGGCCACCTTTGCCCTTTATGCCGCGCAAGATGATCCCGCCAGCGCAATGAATTGGGTCAACACCATTAGTGATCCGCAAATGCAGCAGCGCTTGGCTATAGTCACGGCATTGGAATGGCAGCAAGCGGACCCAGATGGCTACAATCAATTCATCAGCACCACGTCTGTGCTCAGCCCGCAACAAATTCAGGCATTGAATAATATACCGCCCATTGTGGGCACTTTTCTCAGCGGGGGTTTGGGCGGAGCCGGCGGCGGCTTTGGCGGTGGTGGTGGTGGCGGGAATAACGTCCAAGCCAACGCGGGTGGCATTCCTCCCCGATTGCAGAACTTCATCATCAGCGGCGGTGCGGGCGCCAATGGCGGTATGGCCAATTTGTTGCTTAACGGGGGCTTTGGCGGCGGCGGCGCGGCCAACCCTGGTGGCTCGGCCCAGCCGGGCGGAACCAACACTGGCCCCACCGGCGTGCAAATCGGGCCGAACATCATCACCAATCTTCGTCAGCGACGCGGCGGTGGTGGTGGCGGTAATGGTGGTTAATCCACGCAGCGAACTTTTGCGGGTATCCGCATTTTGTTCATGCTCGACAAAGGTGACGCATCCAGCAATATTCACACTTTGGTTGATCAGTTTTACGGGGCGTAGCGAAGTCTGGTATCGCGCTTGGTTTGGGACCAAGAGGCCGCCGGTTCGAATCCGGCCGCCCCGACCACTTTCTTAAATTCACGCATTCCACAGTCGGCGGCGGCAACCCCACCACACGAGCATTGCCCCCGCCAGCGCATGCGCTAAAAGCACGAGCATCGCCACCGAGGAGTCAGGAATCAGGGTGCCGGGGTTGGTTGCAGTATAGGCATCGTAGAGATGCTCTTGCGCCATGGATTTGAAATACCCCGCCCAGCCCCAATACGCGTTGATGAAGGGCCGGAAAATCCAAACGAGATAGACGGGCAGCGCCAGCACCACGCCGGAGAGCGGTAATTGGAAACCCACAAGATAAATGGAAAGTGTGGAGGCTTTTTCCGCCGAGGACATCCACGCAGAAAATCCCAAGCACACCCACGTCATGGCCACTGCGACCAGCGCGAGGGAAATGGACTGCACCAACCAGGGCCCGGGAAACACACACATGAGCTTCACAAACGCGGTCATCCACAGCCCTTGAAACGCCGCCAGGAGACCGGTGAAAAAAAGCTTCGAACCGACATACGCTCCGGGCCGGAGGCCCACGAGGCGTTCCTTTTCATACAGCAGGCGCTCGCCGGCGATTTCCCGCGCGCCGTTATTCGCACCCATTAGCGTGAGTAGAATTACCTGAAACATGATGAGGCTTGTTACCAGAGATGATGTGTGTGCGGCGGCCACCGTGTAATCAATTTGCTGCTGGAGTGCTTCGATGCCAGCCGGGCGCATGGGCGGAGCGGCGATTTGCGGCAGGCCATCCAGCGCGAAGATCACCACCATCACGGGGAAACCGAATGTTATCGCCATGACGAGGGAGAGGTATCCGTAATCGCGAAACAGTAGCCGGATGCGTCGACGCACCAGGGTCAGAAATTGGCTCAGGGCACCCGGTGCAGGCGGCGCAGTGGCTTGGATGGCGGTAGGGGCGGCGGCATTTGAAGGATTATTAGTCGCAGAAACTTGAGCCCAGCGATCGCGCCAAAATGCCGGCGGTTGGGAATTGAGGGCGTCGTAGAGGCGCAAGGCATCGGGAATATTGAAGTACGCGTGTAATTCCTCCAGGGTGCCTTGGAAAACTACGTCGCCCGAATTAAGTACCGTGATCCACTCGAAATAACTCAACTTGGCCAGATTGTGGATGATGCACAGGAGCGATTTACCCCGTTGCTGGCAAAGTCCGCGCAACAAATCGAGAATGGTGCTCTCGGAATACGGATCGAGGCCAGAGGTTACTTCATCGCAAATGAGGGTAGGGGGATCGACTAGCAGTTCCAAACCGAGACCAAGTCGGCGTAACTGGCCGCCAGATAGGGATTCCACGCGCTTATGCCGATGCTCGGCCAAACCAATGACCCCCAGAACATATTCCAGCCGCTCGTGGCGGGCCGCTACATCGGCTAGCGTCAGCTCCAATCCGTAACGCAAACATTCGTCCACGGTGAGTTTGGGCTGGGCGATGCTGAATTGGGGCGCGAAGGCAACGTGACCCAATAAATCCTCCGGGCGCGTGATTCGCGCGTTATCCAGCCAGACCTCACCTCCCTCATCCACTTTGGTCAAACCCAGTATGGCCTTGACCAGCATGGTCTTGCCGCAGCCCGAGGGGCCGATGATGGCATTCATCGCCCGCGAGCGAAATGCTGCAGTCGCACCACGCAGAATGGGAGGCAACGAAGGGTCTCCTTCCGGGCGGACGGTGAGGTTGCGGCAGCGTAACACGCCTTAGTTCTAATGATTCAATGGCATTGCGCCATACGAAAATTTAACTGAATTTTCCATGTCCGTACGTATTTTGGCCATCTATTTGATAACGAAATTTTATCGTTATTTGGAATGATGCTCAATGGGTAATTGCTTGATAATCGGGGGTTTCCCCCAGAATGGTAAAAGAACTGAAAAAACAATTGAGGGTGAAAAATCGGATTGAAACTGCTAGCACAATCCCATACGCTTAGAATCGTTGAAAAATTAAGCCCGACTGGCGGCAAAAAATGCCCGCCCATCCCACCGCTCCGCAGACTTGTCCATGCCGTATCCCTCCATGAATGCCCGCGCGCCCCAATCGGACTATTTTCCGTCTGCAATCCGGCGGATGCGGAGTCAGCGTGGTTTTACTTTGCTCGAATGCATGACGGCGATGCTTTGTTTCATGCTAATCGCTTTGGGGGTTACTGCCGGGGTGATACAATCGGAACGCATTGCCCAGCTCAACGTCATGCGCAACGCCGCTTATAACGTCGCGCAAGGGTATATGGAGCAAATTTTGAGCATCAACCCGGGTAACATTGAATCCGCTTCCGAGCCGTGGGTCAGCAGCCGCCCACCCATTCCCACCGAAGCGGTCAATTCCCAGATTACCAATTCAACCGCGATTGAAATCAGTGACCCACTTTATGTAAGCCCCCTAAGTGCCGCACCGGCGGGCACCAATATGACCGCGCGAACTGATGCGGGCTACACGGGCGACATGTGGAACAACAAATCCGTGCTCGTGGATTTGCTCACCGGGAATTATGGCAACACCTCGAACTACCTTCCGGTCACGATGAATGAACGGCTGGATGTGATGGTTTCGCGCGCCTGGACGCAGGTCAACGGGGTGTGGCAAATTCCCCAGTCTCCCAGTCAGCCGGGTTATTTTCTGATTCGCATTGATTTTCAATACCAATGTCCCGGTTATTTGGCCACCACCTGGCAAACGGGTACATTGCGCATGGTTCGGACGGACATCTCCGGTCCGTGAATGGAAACTCTTCCACATTTTTCCATCTGCGCCTAATCCCATGAAAACCACCCATACTCGCCGCAAAACTTTTGGCCGCCGTCTCCGGCGTGGGTTCACCCTGGCGGAATTGGTCGTCTCCCTTGGCCTGGGCATGCTCATCATGGAAATGGCGATGAAATTCTTCACCCAGAATTACCTGTTCATGTACACGAACGAGCAGAAACTGACGATTAATAAAGACATGCGTTACCTTACGGGGCAAATGTCCGATGACGCCCGATACGCGAACTTTTTTGTGCTTTATTCCAGTTACACGTCGACGGCCCGCGCCACGGCCAGCCAGGAGTTGGCTGAAGCCAATTCCGGGGATTTTTTGGTGTTTGTGTTTTACGGCACTCCCGTGTCCGGGGCTCCGGTAAACGTGCGCCCGGTGTCCGAGATCGTCGGTTATTACCGTGAACCCTATTCGGCCTCGAATCAGATTTCAATTGACCCCATAACGGGTGCAGTGAATTCGGGCGCGACGGCGCTCGAGCCAGTGCATCGGTTTGACCTCACGGTCGCCGCCGGTACGTTGGCCGCCAACCAGTATTTGGAAACGACTAATGTGCCTTCCGGTGGCACCAGCACTACCATCGAAGCCCTATTGCCCAATTCCAGCGCAGCTACAATTGCCAGCCACCCGATTGTGGTGCAATTGGCGCAGGGTTTGGCGGACGGTTGCTTGTTCCACAATTTTTGGGGCAAGAGCGTGATGATCAATGGGCAAATCGTGCAGGGCAATAATTACGTCAGCGCTTCCAACACTTACAATTTCACCATTTCACCGCGGGGTTGATTTAACAAGCCGGCTCTCATCGCCATTCACATTTCCGCCATGAAAACTATATCCAACTGGATGCTTCGTATGCGTGCGTTTAAAGCGCGGCATCGGCGTGGTTCCATCCTGGTGCTCACCCTTGCGGTCGGCCTGGGCATGACGTTGATGCTGGGCGTGCTGTTGAAGGCATCAGTGGCCGAAGCCAAGGACAACAAACGCGCCATCCTAATCATTGAAGCGAAAAACACGGTGGAAAGCGCGACGGAGTATGTCATGTCTCAGATCAAGCTGGCCTTCGACAACTATCCGGCCATTACCGGAAATTATTTTGTCAGCAATCCCATCACCATACCATCTGCCATCAGCTCCTGGATGTGGAACGGCACGGACATAACCAATGTCACGGTCAAAGTCAGTCCGGTGCCCGCATTATCCTCGCTTTATATCGATCCCACCAACCCCGCTAACACATTTGACCCCTGCCGCGGCAAACAAGTATCTGCGTCCGATGTCTATGTTTACTCGCAGGCTACGGCGACCATTCCCAATTACGCCACCACGACCGTTTATGGCGAGCAGGCCATTGAGGTGCGCAACAACCCGCTCTTCACCAGCGCGATTTTCTATGACATGGCTTTGGAATTTTTTCCGGGTCCGGCCATGAGTATCACCGGGCCAGTGCATACCAACAGCGACCTTTGGGTGGCGGCGGAAACCGGTTTGACCTTTTCCGGCAACATCACGGCCACGGGCAATTTCCATGTCGGCTTCATGCCCTGGGCCAGCAATTGGTCGGGGAATGAATCCGGATATGACGGTTCCCATGTGTACATACCCAATGGTTCGGGCAGCAATATCACTCCCTACATCGGCTCCGGGGCACTGGATTCCAATACCAGCTATTGGGACAGCTCCCAGTCGAATTACAGCGGCCAGACCTACACCAGCTGGCGGCAAATGGAAAACAACCGCTGGGGCGGCAATTTGCAGGACGCAGCCGACTCCGTTCCCGACGAACAGGTGACGGGTTACAATAACTTCGTGTTCCATGTCGGCAACACCAGCCAGAATTTGAATTACGCCTATGCCATCATTGAGCCGGCGCAGAACACCCTTTACGCCAATGGCACGGCGAATCCGTGGAACCTGGGCTCCGGCGAAAACCAAAAATTCGAGCGCCAGGCGGGCCTGATCGTCAAAGTTTTAAGCGCGGGCACGGCCAATATCTCCACCACGACTTTTGTCACCGGCAATATTACCGGGTTCAATAGCACCACCAACACCACGGCCAACACGGCCATCGCCACAAACGAAGCCGCGATCAATACCACCGTAGCTGGCTTGTACACTACTGGCAATTTCACCACCACCACCAGCGCCAACCTGGCTATTTCCGGCAATTACCTTCTGCCCAGCACCAACGCGTCCACGACCTTCTCGGGCAATCTGTCCAATCCGGTTGTCTCTACCAACCCCCACGCCTTTGTCTTGGTCAACCAAAACCAAAACACCCAGTCTGCCGCTGGAAACTCGCTCACCGGAACCACGATCGCCAATGGCAGCGCCAATTCCCTTACCGTCAGTAATTCGACCGGAACCGTCTCGAACAGCTTGATGGAAGTGAGCACCCGAAAATATTACTCTTCCGCCAGTGGGAGCATCCCGGCTAACACCACGGTGGTCTCGACCACTCGCTATGTCGGTGTGGCCTATGTGGAATTAGATGATGTGAATTCCACTGTCAATGCCACGAC
>DATHOB010000059.1:0-3283 GCA_035485355.1 Opitutales bacterium
GGAGACTTCGAAAATCTGCTCCACCGTGAACCCAGCGAGGAACGCATAGCGGATGTAGAAGATACGCTCGGCCGTGGGCTTGGCCAGGCGGGCGCGGATGACTGCGGGGTCGGTGATTTCCACGCCGCCAAATTTGCCGCCGCCGCCCAGGCCGCGCGCGCCGATTTCGAGCGAGCGCAGCGCCTTTTGCAGCGATTCCTTGAACGTGCGCCCGATGGCCATCGCCTCGCCGACCGACTTCATCGAGGAGGTAAGCGTGGTGTCCGCGCCGACAAATTTCTCAAAGGCAAAGCGTGGGATTTTGGTGACGATGTAGTCAATTGTCGGCTCGAAGCTCGCCGGGGTCTGGCGGGTGATGTCGTTGCGTAGTTCGTCGAGCGAATAGCCGACGGCGAGTTTTGCGGCGATTTTCGCGATGGGGAAGCCGGTGGCCTTCGACGCCAGCGCGGACGAGCGCGACACGCGCGGGTTCATCTCAATCACGATCATCCGCCCATCCTTGGGATTCACGGAGAATTGGATGTTCGAGCCCCCCGTCTCCACGCCGATGGCGCGGATGACCGCGAAGGACGCATCGCGCATCAACTGGTATTCCTTGTCCGTCAGCGTCAACGCCGGCGCGACGGTGATGGAGTCGCCCGTGTGGACGCCCATCGGGTCGAAATTCTCAATCGAGCAAATGACGACGCACTGGTCCTTGTGGTCGCGCATGACCTCCATCTCGTATTCCTTCCAGCCGAGCAGGCATTCTTCCACCAGCACCTGGTGCGTGGGCGAGACCTCGAGCCCGTAGCTGACCATCGTCTCATACTCTTCGCGATTGTAGGCGATGCCGCCGCCCGTGCCGCCGAGGGTGAAGCTCGGGCGGATGATGAGCGGGAAAATCTTGATCGCGTCGGCGGCGGCGCGAGCCTCGTCGAGGTTGTGGACGATGCGCGAGATGGGCACATCCAACCCGATATCAATCATGATTTGGCGGAAGAGTTCGCGGTCCTCGCCGCGTTTGATGGCCTCCTCCTTCGCGCCGATGAGCTGGACGCCATACTTCTTCAAAATGCCGCGGCGGGAAAGCTCCAGGGAAAGGTTCAGCCCCGTCTGGCCGCCGAGGGTGGGCAGGAGGGCGTCGGGCCGCTCGCGGGCGATGATTTTCTCCAGGCATTCGGGGGTGAGCGGCTCGATATACGTCACATCGGCGAACTCCGGGTCGGTCATTATCGTCGCCGGGTTGGAGTTGACGAGGACGACGCGGTAGCCCTCCTCGCGCAGAGCCTTGCAGGCCTGGGTGCCGGAATAGTCGAATTCGCACGCCTGCCCAATGATAATGGGGCCGGAGCCGATGATGAGGATGGTTTTTAAGTCAGTGCGCTTGGGCATGGCGGAACGGGCAATGGCAGCCAAAAATTCTGGTGAGTTTTGGCGGGCGGGGCGGTCAGCGCAAGAAGAAAGGGCGGGCGATGTGACAAAGGGGCAACAAAGACCCCCCGGCTTGCATTAGTTATGCCCAGAATTAGCGGCGGGAGATGTCGCCGCAGCAGTGCCAGCAGGACTGCCGGGTGCGGAAAGCTCCCGCACCACCCCATCGGTGGAAACGGAATATTGCCATTGAATGGATGCAACTGCGTCTTGAATAAAAGTGACGGTATAGCCGTGGGCATTGCCGGTTACATTCACGGAAGCAGCCATAGCTCCAACAGGTCCAGTTACGCCAACCTTGTCCATTCACCAGCCCTGTCCTCCGGGGCCCGCCGTACGAATTGCGGGCGGCAGTTTTTCCAAGGCGAGGCTGATGGCCCATTTACTGTCGCCGACCGGCTGGTCTGCGAATTGCAAGCTCTGGAGCAATGCCTGCAATTGTTGCAAATCTTCCGGTTTAATCGGCGGGCAAAGATACACGGTGACTTTCCATTTGCGGGCCCGCTTGGCAAAATCGAGTTCAAATACGGATTGGCCGGAGCCGGGGGCGGGCACCTGCGGGTCATTCGGATGCAGCAGGGTGTGCAAATCGCCACCCACGGAATCCTGGACAATCGAGTCACTGGACCACGAAACTGTACGGTTAATGGCGAACGAGAGGTAGATTTCCCCCGGTTGCAATGGCAGGCCGGCATCTTCAAAGCGGTAATTCGCCCGCTGGTTGTCCACGGTCAAAAATAAATCCAAGTTGGGCATCGAACCGCCGCCGCCCAAAGTCATCGTAACCGGGTCGCCGGAAGACTGAATTTTGGCCTCGGTTTCGGTCGTATTGATTTTCCAGTCCAAGGGCACGTCGCAGTGAAAGCCGAGAGTTTTGTCCTCGTATTGCGATTTAGGTGGTGGCGCAGGCGCAGCCGGTTTGCAGGCCGACATACCGAAGAGCAGCACCATCACCAAGCAACCGATGCGGAAAAATGGGGACATGGAAAGCGGAATGAGGAATTAGGAGTATGAATTATGAAACAAGCAGACGGAAGTAAGAAGAGAAATCGGCAGGGTTGGGGGTAGTGGCCAACGAATGGTAGGGCGGGGCGTCCTCGACCCGCCTAGTGGTTTGGCGTTAAGGCAAGGTGGGGCGTGAAAATTTCCATTTGCAGACACATCATTACCAGAAGCTAGGCGGGTCCGGAGGCCCCGCCCTACCCCAATGCCATTGCTGTATTTCAAAACGCCAGGCTCACTAAGCGCGGGCTAAAACACCGCGCTGCTGAAGCATCTGTCCTGCAAATGATACCATCACCCGATTGAGACTCCCTACCGACGTATGACCACGCCGCTTTCGCGCTGGCACACTCTATGCTCATTTCCCGGGCAAACCCGGTGGATGACGCTTCCGCCGGGGTGTCGTCTTGCCACCGCCTGCGACCGCCATGAAAAAGTCCGTTTACGTGGGTAATTTACCCTTCACCGCCACCGAGGCCGAAATCCACGACCTGTTCGCCGAGTATTCCCCGGTGTATGGGGTGAAAATCATCATTGATCGCGAGACGAACCGCTCGCGCGGCTTCGCCTTTGTCGAGGTGGACGCGGACAAGGCCGAGGCGGCCATCAAGGGCCTCGAAGGCAAGGACATGAAAGGCCGCCCGCTGAAAGTCAATGAGGCCCGCCACCGCGTCAAAGCCGGGGCGGTGTGAGCGGATGCTTATCCGAAAGAGACGGTAATCCATTTCACCCCAACATTCGTGTCCATTCGTGGATAATTTTGGGTAATTTATTTTTCCCATTTAGACTCGGCAGGCGAAGGGATATGCCGTAGGAAACGGGCGCGCGGAAAGGAGCATCGGCCGCCGCACCCACCCCCCCCCCCCCC
>DATHOB010000060.1:0-4737 GCA_035485355.1 Opitutales bacterium
CTTTGCTTGGCGATTTTTTTGTTTTTTGGCCAGGCGGCATTTGCGCAATCGGGTGTGGCATGGCGAGACGGTTTGAGCCGCGACGATGTGGTCAAAGCGTTGGGCGAGCCACAGGGGGATTTGCAAAACAGCGGCGGCGAACGCATGATTTATCCCAACGGCCTGCTCATCGTGCTGGAAAATAATGTGGTGACGGAAATTGATGGCGCGGTGCCCGAGGCGTTGAAACCGGTGGCCGTCGTGGCGGCTCCGGTAGTGGTGCGGGTCGCGGCCCCGGCGGCAAGCGTTCCTGCCGATGCCTCCACCCCGGCGCCGGCATTCAGCACCACGCCGAAACCCGTCGCGCCCGCGGCGACGGCAACCACCGTTGCCGGGGCGGGAGTGGCGGGTGCGACCGGAACTGGCGTGTCGCCCGCCGGCGAGCAGGAATCGGAAAAAATCATCAACGACTTTTCGACTAATTCCATCGTGCTGCCGGGCACGCCACTCTCGGGCGTGATCACCAAGGCGCTCGGCCCGAAAGAGCAAGCAGCAGTGGCGGCGGCCGGGTCGGGCACGGACATGGCGAATAAATTGACCGCGATGCTCGGCGGCAGCGCGGATGCCGGCTCGCCCTGGGCCGATGCGGGGAAGTGGCAGGGATTTTTGGCCGGGCTGGTGCTCAAGGGGCTGGCGATGACGCTGGTGCTCAAGGCGGCATTTGCCTACAAGGATTTCCCGCTGCTGTGGCCGGAAGCCGCGCTTGTGGCCTACGGCACGGCGCTGTGCGACCAAGTGATGTCGTTTCTGTTTTCGTTCAACGATTGGGGAAAAATCGCGCAGACGGTGCAGGCGGACCAGATTATCGCCGGCATGGTGCTCCTTGCGCTGATTATGAAATTCACCGGGGCGAAATCCTTTCCCACCGCTGCGGGCATCATGGTCGTGGCCATCGGCGCGAACACCGCGCTGCAAATGGCCCAGGCGTTTTTGTTTTGAGGAATCAGTTGAAAAGTAACTCGTTCACGGGCTGAGAGGGAAACTGACCTTTTCCTTAAAATTTCAATAAATCGATAGGACCGCTAATATACCTTTTTTCTTTTAATATGTAATTGATGACATTTGGCAGACCAAGCTCGTCTTGAACAACAATCTCGGCAACGTCTGAAAGTCTAGATCCGTCTAAAAGTGAATACTGTAAATGACTCGTTAACGTGTAAGTTCTTCCCAGCACGCGATTCCAAGTAAATTCCCTCTCCCTTGATTCAATTGGCGGTATGCTGTCGAAAATAAATTTAATAGGTAATCCATGTATTTCGAGTGTTGGCGATATGGCGACAACTTCTCCTAAGTTGCGAATTCGAATTAAAGCGTTAAAAGTGTTGGCTCCCCCTGATTTTATTGAGCAGATAACTTCGAAATAAGGGGCCTTTCCATTTAAGGTTAGTTTACGGACAAATTCACGAGCAAAAACCTCCTTGAAGTCTCTTGAAATAATTTCTTTAAGCTCAACCGAATTCCGGAAAATCGAAACCCAATTGCTTTGCGGACTTTCCTTTTCCAGGAGTCTGTGTTCTTTTAAAATATCGAAAATACCCCAATCTTCTTTTTCGCACCACGGTAAAGTCAGTTTAGTTTTATCTGAGTTTTTTTTCCAGGTTGCATAGTCTCCTTCTAGGCGGTCACGCACATACATTCTGATTCGTTTGTTGGATTCCTTTGCGGTACGGTATTCTAAGTGGGTTGCTGAAATATTGCCGTAATTTGCCGCTCCCAAGCTGGGCCCGTAACGATTGGATAAAATTATTATAAATTCATCACATTCACGGACATTAGCCAGGCAAGTTTCAATGGAATTGCAATCTTGCTTTACCTGGAAATCAGAAGTGGGGCTATCGCTCAGACAGACGCTAACACCTGCGTTGCGGAAAACATCTTTCAATTCTGCCCTCAGATCTATCAAGTCATAACATGTGGAGCAAATAAAGACGCGCATGAACAATTAAAAATAATGATCTAGTTAATAAACGCAATCCGATTACACATTGGCTTCAAAAGCACCGCGCTACTCCTGAAACACAGGAGGGAAGCTGATTCTCGATCGCCAGTTGAACGTCCCCTCAAAACGCGTGCAAAATCTTCTGCAAATCGACGTTATCCAGAATTAGCCGCTTAATGATGGGAATTTTGTCGGTGTCCTGCGGTTGGGTCTTGATGGTCATGTTGACGATTTTGGAGGCGACGGCGTAGCTTTCATCGTCGGTGACGACGACGGGGATGTTCGTCTGGTGCAGCATTTCCAACAGCTTGGGGTGGGGCATGATGTTGCGCGTGAGGATGATGCCCGAAACGATTTTTTTGCCCGTGAGGCTGGCTTGCGCGATGGCGGAGAGCAAAATGTCGTCCCGGTCGCCGGGAGTGAGCATGAGGACGCCGGGCTGGAGGTAATCCATGACGCCCTTGGCCGTCATCGCGCCGATGACGATGCGGGTGACGCGTTCGTTGAGCCCCTGTGCGCGGCCATTGAGCCAGCGGCCGGAAATCTCATCCACAACTTGCGAGAGGTTGGGCGCGGTAAGCGGCTTTTGCAGCGGGATGGCCCCGAGCAGCGGCACGCCGAGGCGCGCGAGGCCCTTGCCCGCGTGCTCGACGACCTGCTCGATTTTATCCGGAATGCACTTGTTCAAAATCGCGCCGATGACCTCGACGCCATGTTTGTCGAACAGGGCCTTGTTCATCGCGATTTCGTCCACCGGCCGGCCGATGCCGCCTTCGGAAACGATGATGACCTTCGCCTTGAAGAGCTTCGCGGCCTGCGCGTTGGACATGTCAAAAATGGCGCCGACGCCCGCATGGCCCGTGCCTTCGATGATGATGTAATCCTTGTGGAACGAGACACGGTCGAACGCGCGGCACATGCGGTCGACGAGGAGCGGGAGATTTTCCTTCGGGTTGGTAAGGTAGCGGCGGGTGAAATTGGAGTCCACGGCGACGGGGCTCATGGCCTCGATGGGGACCTCGACCTGGAAAATACTGTCGAGCAGAAGCGAGTCCTCGTCAATGCGCGCGCCCTGGACTTCGACAAAGCGCTGGCCGATGGGCTTGATGTAACCGACGCTGGGAGAGAGGGAGCGCAGCGCGGCGAAGAGGCCGAGGCAGACGGTCGTCTTGCCTTCGTTCATGCGCGTGGCAGCGACGAAGATGCGCTTGGTGATGACGTTGCGCGGCGTGGCGAGCAGCGTTTTGTCCGTGCCGTCAGTAAAGCTCGGATGGCTGAGGAGCGGTGCGTTGGTTTCGTCGGGCATGAAGATTGGGCCAAAGTCGCTCAAGGAGTGACCACGTCCGGCGCATTGCCGTACAGGAAGCTGTGGTCAACCGCCTGGGCGGCGACAATGACGGCGGTGCCGAGAATGTCGTGCGCGCTGGCGCCGCGGCTGATTTCCGCCGCGGGGCGGGACAGGCCGGTGATGATCTGCCCGTACGTGCGCGCGCCGGCGACAATTTGCAGCATCTTAAGCGCGATGTTGCCGCTGTTGAGATCGGGAAACACGAGGACATTGGCATGGCCGCCGACGGAGCCTTCCACTCCTTTTTGCTTGGCCGTGGCGATGTCGAGCGCGGCGTCGAGCTGGAGGTCGCCATCGATTTCCATGACGAGGCCGCGATCCTTGGCCTTGCGCTGGGCGAGTACCGTCGCGGCCTGGACTTTGGCGATGACGGGGTTTTTCGGGTCGCGGCTCTTCGTGGAATACGCGAGCATGGCGACGCGCGGCGTCTGATTGGTAAGGTGGTGCGCGAGCGTCGCGGTGGTGATGGCGATGTCGGCAAGCTGCTCGGCCGTCGGGTTGGGCAGGACACCGCAGTCCGCGAGGAAGAGGTGGCCGTTGACGCCGATTTGCGGGTTGCTCGTCTCCGCAATGGCCATGGAGGAAGCGGTCGTCACGCCGTCTTGCAATGGGAGAACCTGGAACAGCGGGCGCAGGCCGCTGGAGGCCATCTGCGTGGCGCCGGCGACGATGGCATCTGCCCCCATGGTGGCGATGAGCAGCGCGGCAAAATAATTGTTGCTGGCGACGTAATCACGCGCCTCGAATTCGTTGAGACCCTTGAAGCGGCGCAGGCCTTGAAATTTTTTGACGAACTCGGGAAATTCATCGGCGCGGGCGGGCTCGATGATGCGCAGGCCGTCGAGCCGCAAGTCGAGCCGGGCGGCGTTTTCCTTGATGACGGTGCGGTCGCCGAGGAGGATGGGCACGCCGAGTTTGCGCGTGGCGAATTGGCGCGCAGCCTGGAGAATGCGGGGGTCCGCGCCTTCGGGGAAAACGACGCGTTTGGGGTGCCGGGCCAGGCGATCGGCGAGGGTGTTGATGAGCGACATATTGAGGCGCAAAGTAGCAGCAAACGGGCGGCGCGGGCAAGGGCAATTCTTGGCGGCAAGGGAAAGCGCGCGGAGAAAAATTTATTTGTTCATTTTTTCTTGAACAAACTTGGCGGGGCCGTCATGGTCGGCGCGGTAAAGTACCAACCCGCCACGGCGGGTTGCCCCTCATGGCCAAGCACTTGAAAAGCATGCTGGCGGTGTCGCTGACGACGTTCGGCTCGCGCGTCCTCGGTCTGGCGCGCGATTCGCTGGCGGGATTTTTCTTTGGCACCGGGGCGATCAACTCGGCCTTTAGCTGGGCATTCACGCTGCCGAATTTGTTCCGGCGGCTGGTGGGCGAGGGCGCGCTGAGCTCGGCATTCATCCCGATTTTGTCT
>DATHOB010000061.1:0-12389 GCA_035485355.1 Opitutales bacterium
TTTGCCCCCGGATTTTTTCACCAAAGATTTGATTTCCAAACCGGGCTCAAACCCCTTGGGGCCGCATAGCACTACTTCCAAACCGAAATGGTTTCCGCCCAGCAACCAGGAATTCGCCACATTGCATGCGGTGTCGCCAAAGAACACGACCTTGCGTCCGGCGAGCGCGCCGATGAGGTCGCCGCCCTCGCTCCACTTTTCCGCCAGGGTGAAAATGTCGGAATAAATCTGGCAGGGATGCAAGAAGTCCGACAACGCGTTGACAATCGGAATCGTGCCGGTCTTGGCAAAATCCTCCAGCATTTGGTGCTCGTAGCAGCGGATAACCAGCCCGTGTAAATAGCGTGAAAGCACCCGGGCCGTGTCTGCAATCGTCTCGCCGCGCGAAATTTGCAAATCATCCGAATTGAGCGTGATGGGTGTGCCGCCCAACTCTGCCACGCCGACATGAAACGATACCCGGGTCCGCGTGCTTTTCTTGAAAAACATCAGACCCCACGATTGCCCGCGCAAGGCATCCACGCCGAAACGGCCGCGTTGTTGCTTAAGCCGAGCGGCATGGCTGAACAGCCCATCCAGTTCATCGGCGGGAATGTCTGTCTCCTGCAGAAAATGTTTCATGGAAGTAAGGTTAAACGCGAGATTGGTCGGCAGGTTTCCAATTTATAAAGACTTGGCGCAAAATAGCGAGCGCGGCGTCGAGGTCGGTGGCGGTGGCCGTCAACGCGGGTAACAACCGGATGGTGTTGCTGCCGGACGATACCACCAGCAAGCCGGCTTCCCGCAAGGCGGTGACGTACGGAGCAGGGTCAGTGGACAATTGCAGGCCAATCATAAAGCCTTGTCCGCGCACTTGCATCAGCAATTTGGGAACTTCTGCAACCAGCCGGGAAAGTTTTGCATGAAATTCCGGCGCCAACCGGTTTACATTTTCGATCAATTTTTCATCCTGCATGACTTCGAGCACGGCCAGACCCGCCGCGCATACCAGCGGGTTGCCGCCGAACGTCGTGCCGTGTGATCCCGGGATGAAAAGTGGCGCATATTTTTCCGCTATCCATACCGCCCCAAGGGGCGCGCCGCCACCCACTCCTTTGGCCAGGCCCACGGCATCCGCGTGGATGCCGGTATGTTGGCACGCGAGAAACTTTCCCGTGCGCCCGATGCCGCACTGGACTTCATCGATCATAAGCAGGAGTTGATGCTTATCACATAACTCCCGCAAGTCGCGAAGAAATTCCGGCGTACACGCATGGATGCCGCTCTCGCCCTGGATGGTCTCGACAAAAATCGCTGCCGTCTGCTCATCCACCAGCGCGGCAAAACTGGCGAGATTGTTCAACTCGCCAAACGCAAATCCCTCCAGCATGGGGCGGAAGCCGTTCTGGATTTTTTCCTGTGGGGTGGCCGCCATGCTGCCGAACGAGCGGCCATGAAAGGCGTTTTTGGCGCAAATAACTTTATACCGCTTGCCCTCGACGCCGTTTTCGCGCGCCCGACCATGCAGCCGAGCAAGTTTGAGCAATGCCTCATTGGCCTCCGTGCCGGAATTGCAGAAAAAGATGCGTCCCGGGCCGATGTGTTCGACCAGCGCCTTTGCCAGCTTGCCTTGCGGCAGGTTGCGATAATAGTTGCTGCAATGCGCCAGCGTCGCGGCCTGCTCCTGCACCCGTGCGACCCACTTCGGATGGCAATGGCCGAGGCCGGTGACAGCGATGCCCGCGGCAAAATCCAAATATTCCCGCCCGGCCGCATCCCACACGCGCAAGCCCCGCCCCCGCACGAGCGTGAGCGCGGGCTTGGCGTAATTGCCGAGGAGATAGGCCTCGTAATCGGTGGTCTCGTTGGACACGAAGGAAAATATGGAATGGAAGTTGGAAAATGAAAGACTAGGAAAGCAATTGCAACGCCAACTGGCTCAATCCATGAAACAAAGCGGGCGAAGCGAATTTTTTTAAAACTCACCCACCGATGATTTCCGTGCCAATACCTTTGTCGGTGAAAATCTCCAGCAGGGTGCTATGGGGTTGGCGCCCGTCCACAAAGTGCACGCGGTGCACCCCTTCGTCGAGAGCTTTGACGGCGCTGTCCACCTTGGGGAGCATTCCGCTGGTGATGATTTTCCGGGCTTTTAAATCCGCCACTTCGCTCGCGCGCAGGGTGGAGATCAGGCTGTTCGGATCCTTCGGGTCAGAAAGCAGGCCCGGCACATCGCACAAATATACCAACCGCCGCGCCCGCAACGCGCTGGCTACCGCGCCGGCGGCGACATCCGCATTGGTATTGTGTGGCTGGTCTTTTTCGTCAACTGCCACGGGTGAGAGAATGGGGGTGAAGCCGTCCGCCAGCGCCTTTTTAATCAACTTGGTTTTGACGTGGTTCACCTCGCCGACGAAACCGAGATCAATCGGTTCGCCGTTTTCACCTTTGGGGAAATGTTTTTGGCACAGGAACACGTCGTTGCCCTTCATGCCAAACGGATGCCCGCCCATTTGCCGCAGCATGCCACAAATTTCTTCGTTAAGCGGGCCGTTGAGGGTTTGATCAACGATGCGCATGGCCGCTTCGTCCGTCACCCGCAGCCCATGGCGGAATTCTGGTTTGAGCCCGGCGGTCTCCATGGCACGGGTGATGGCTTTGCCGCCACCGTGCACCACGACAACATGGATGCCCACTGCCGCGAGAAACGCCAGGTCTGTCGCCCCGCTTAGCCGCGCCGTGGGGTCGGGGTCGTCCATAAACGCTCCGCCGAATTTGACAACGAAGGTCGAGCCGCGGAAACGCTGGATATACGGCAGCGCTTCCAGCAGTACGCGGGTCTTCGTGGTCGGATCAAGTTCCGGAATCATCGCGATAATTGGCTAAACTAGGGGAGAAGGAAGAAGCTATTTTGGGAAGCGTCGAAATTGGCAAACATTGCGCCCGGGCGCAAGGGCGAACGAAAGTTGGCACAATTTCGTTACGAAGTGTGAAGTGGGTGATTTCGCTTATTCGCTTTTATTGTAATTGACGTAACCGTCCGTCAAATCGCTGGCGAGGAGGCGGTATGCGCCCGTGCCCTGCCGCAATTCAAGCGCGATGCGGAAACGCGGCTGGCGCACAATTTCCTTCCAGCGCGCGAGGTGCTGGTTTTGCGCCATGCCGTGGAGGAGCACCGATGTGTCGTCGTAAAATAAATCGAGCTTTTCCTCGACCAATCCGGTGCGCGCGGCGCCCGCAGCATCGAGGATGCGCCCCCAATTCGGGTCTTCGCCAAACCACGATGATTTTACCAGAAGGGAATTGCCGATGGCGCGGGCGATGCGCTCCGCCGATTCGTCATTATGCGCCCCGCGCACGAGGATTTCTACCACCTTGGTGATTTTTTCGCCATCGCCGACGATTTTTTCCGCCAGCTGTGCGCATACTTTTTCCACCGCCTCGGCAAACAACGCGCGGACTTCTGCTGGAGCGGTGGCCAGGTTTACGCCAGAAGCCCCGTTGGCGAGCACCAGCACGGTGTCATTGGTGCTCATGTCGCCATCCACGGTTATGGCGTTAAAGGTGCGTTGCGTGGCAGTGGTAATCACCTCGCGCAACAAGGCCGTGGGCGCGGCGGCGTCAGTGCAGAGGAACGCCAGCATGGTGGCCATGTTCGGTTGAATCATGCCCGCGCCTTTGGCCATGGCCGCGACAGTGACTTTTTTGCCCTGCCAGGTGAAACGCGCCGTGCAAGTTTTCGGCCGGGTGTCCGAAGTCAAAATCGCCTCCGCCGCGCGCCGACTTTCCGCCGGAGTGGCGACGAGTGCGGCAGCGGCTTGGTCTATGCCAGCCAGGATGCGCGGCATGGGCATGGCGCGGCCAATGCGCCCGGTCGAGCATACGAGAATGGAATTATGCGGCAACTTGGCCGCCTGGGCGGCGCGTTCGGACATTGCTTGGGCGTCAACCAATCCCTGGTCTCCAGTGCAGGCATTCGCGTTGCCGCTGTTGGCGACAAAGCCGTGCAGCGGTTTGCCGGAATCGAGAATTTCCCGACATACACGCACTGGCGCGGCTTTGACGTCATTGCGGGTGAACACCCCCGCGCCCGTGCAAGGTGCGGCAGAGCACACCAATGCAAGGTCGAGGCGCTCGGTGTTCTTTTCCCGAATGTCGCACGCCACGGCGGAAGTGGCAAAGCCCATGGCGTCGCTGACGCCGGCGGAGTCGTCTTGGAATTCGATAGGCATAAAAGAATTTTTAGATCAAACCATCCGTCACCAGCCAACCGGCAACGAGATTGAGAATTTGCACGGCCTGGCCACTCGCGCCTTTGAGGAGGTTATCTTCGGCGGAGGTGATGACAAAATTCCCCGTCCGCGGATCATAGGCCGCAGCGATATCAATGCGATTCGTGCCGGTGACATGCGCGGTGTCGGGCGTGGTGCCGGTGGGCAAAGTTTGCACGAACGGCTGCGCGGCATACGCCGCTTTCCAGGCCGCATAAACCGCCGCGACGTCTTTGGTTTGGGCTTTGGCCACAATGGTCGTGGCGATGCCCCGCCGCATCGGCGCAAGGTGGGGCGTGAATTGCAAGATTATCGCCGTGCCCGCAGCCAGCGAAAGTTGCTCCTCAATTTCTGACAGATGCCGGTGTTTGGGTATGCCATAGGCCTTCGCGCTTTCCGCACGTTCCACAAACAGGTAATCTTCCTCCGCCTTTTTCCCCGCACCAGACACACCGCTGAAGGAATTGACCACGATATTGTTTTTATCCACCACGCCCGCCCGCAAAAGCGGCACGAGCGGCACGAGCACGCTGGTCGGGTAACAGCCGGGGCAGGCGAGTAGGCGTTTTTTCTTCCACGCATCGTCGAGCATGATTTCCGGCAACGCATAAACCGCTTCGCCGAGCAAATCCGGCGCGGGATGCGCATGCTGGTAATACTCCTGATAAATCGCGGGAGAGCGCAGCCGGAAGTCCGCGCTCAAGTCGATCACCCGTTTGCCGGCGGCCAGCAGTGGCCGGGCGTATTCGGCGGCGACACCGTGCGGTAGCGCGAGGAAATACGTGTCTATCCGCGTATCGGCGGCCAACGCGGCCGGTTCACTCGGAGTGAAAATCAAATCTGCCGCAACCGCTCCCCTCAGCCGGGGCAATACTTTGGCCACGGGCTGGCCCGCGAGGGTCCGCGACGTAACACTGAGCAGCTTGGCGCGCGGATGCCGCGCCAGAAGCCGCACCAGCTCCTCGCCTGAATAACCGGATGCACCGACAATGCCGACATTCATGGAATTAAGAAGTAAGAATTAAAAAGTAAAAAGTAAAGACCCGAGCAAGCCGGGCCGCCTGCGATGAAAGTGACGTGACACTTTCTGAACAAAAAACAAAAAGCCCTCCGTGGCGTTGGGGCCGGGCCGGAGGGCTTTCGCAAAGAGTCGGAAGAAACTTCCGATTAACGCTTCGAGAACTGGAAGCGTCGGCGCGCGCCGGGCTGGCCCGATTTTTTACGTTCCTTTTCGCGGCCATCGCGGGTGAGGTGGCCGGCCTTCTTCAAGGGGGAGCGCAATTCGGGATTCATGCGTTGGAGTGCGCGGGCCACACCGAGCGAGATCGCACCGGCTTGGCCAACGTTGCCGCCGCCGGAAACTTCGGCAATGACATCGTACGAGCCGGCGACGCTGGCAGTGGTCAGCGGGGCCGAGGCCATTTTGGCAAAGCGTTCGACTTTCAGATGGGTGGTCAAGTCACGGCCATTGACCGTGATTTTGCCGGTGCCGGGGAACAGGCGGACGCGGGCCGTGGCGGTTTTGCGCCGTCCAGTGCCAACAAAAATATTGTCAGTTTTCGAGATCATCGGAAAATAATGGGAAGGATGCGAATTAATTAGTAGAGCGCCAACGGTTGCGGCTGCTGGGCTTCGTGCGGGTGCTTGGCACCCGGGTAAATCTTGAGCTTGGTGATCATCCGGTCGGCGATTTTGTTCTCCGGCATCATGCCTTTGACGGCATTCATGATCAGAAATTCCGGGCGGTTTTTGCGGAAGTGCGCCACATTGCGGCGGCGTTCGCGGCCGACCCAACCCGTGAAGAACATATACTGCTTCTGGGTTTCCTTTTTGCCGGTGACCTTCACCTTGGCGGCGTTAATGACGACCACGAAGTCGCCCGTGTCCACATTCGGCGTGTAGATGGCCTTGTGGCGGCCGCGCAGCACATTGGCAATCTGGGACGCAATGCGTCCCAAGACTTTGCCATCGGCGTCCACGATATGCCATTTGGCGTGGTCACCTGGCTTGGTGAGAGTGGTCTTCATTTCGCTGTTCATAACGGGAAAAGGGTTAAAAATAGACGGTTGAGGCGCGGTGTCAAAGGCAAAGTTATTATTTTATGCACTAATCGCCCAGTCCCCAAAACACATGCGCCCACCCCAAACCGGGGCGGGCGCATGGAGAACCGGGATAATTCCCGGGGGAATCACAATTTACTTCTGGAAGCGTAAACCGGCGCCAAACCAGACGCTGTTTGGCGTGCCGCCCCATTGCGGATTGCCGCCGATGATGACCGGAGCGCCCGTTTTGCCGTCGTCGTTGCCAGCGTAATCCACATTGCCGAAGAGATAGCAATCTTCGCTTAACGCATAATCCAGTTCAAGGCCCGCCTGCCAATACTTGTAGCCATTGTGCCAGTTAGCAGTGCCAGCCGGCAATTGGTCGCCAAAGGCTTTGGTGGCCGTGGTCCAGCCGCCGCGAATGGTCGGCGTGATGGTGAATCCATTGAACCCAAGCATGTCTTTCAAATCAATCTTGGTCGAGAGCGAGACTTCCACTGTGTCCGAGGCCAAAATGAAATCATGGTAATAAAACACCTTGGGAACCAAGGTGGTGTTATTGGCGATGGGGGGCATATTCCAAGTCAGGCCGATATTAACTTCATCCGAAAAGGAAGCATGGCTGCCTGTCGGTGTTGGCAGGGAGGAACCGCCCGCATCGGGATACCAGTAATAGGTGTCACCGAGATCCAAGGTGAACTTGTAGGTGTTGGAATCGCTGGGCAGAGCGTATTCCAGGCCAGCCCACACGTCAACTTCATCGCTTTGGTCGGGTGCTGGCGGCGCGCCACGGCGGCTAACCGGCTGGTTCATCCAAGCTCCCACATAAACATCAAAATTCGATGAGCCGTTCGGGGTCAGTATGATTTCCCCTTTGGGCTGGACCGCGGAATTAGTGATTTTTTTGCCACGAAAAACATATTGTGATTCGTAGGAGACCGAGCCGACTCCGGTCGTGGTGCCCCACGATTGGGATTGGGCGTGGGCCGCAGGGGCCAGCGCGGCGGCCACAGCAAGGGCCAGCAGGGATTTGTTAATCAAGGATTGATACATGGTTGGTTCAGGTTTGGAGGGGTTCCAGTGGTTTCCGACTTGCCCAACCGGATACGGTGGGGGAAGCAGCACTCTGGTGGCAAACATCGGCGTTTTGTCGGGGAAGGCAAGAATTTTTTCCGAATTGTTGCATTCCCCATGCCACTGCGTTTGCTCGCGTGCCTCTTTCTAAACCACCCAAACCCTCCAGAGTTGTAAAAATATCAGAGATGAGGGGCAACGGACAAGCGGGGTGGTGGGGTTGGTTGATAATCACTCACATCGGTATAATCCACTTCCCCAAAAACAAAAGAGCCTGTTGCCCCGCGATGCGGGACAACAGGCTCTTGCAGGCAGTCTTCAAATCACCCGGCCAAGGCCGTGCAATCGGAAGTGCCGAATCGGATTACTGGTTGAACTTGATACCGAAGCCAAACCAGATGCTGTTATCCGAACCCGGGGCTTGCGGATCCGCAAGGCCGAAGGGAGCCGGACCACCGGTGTTGCCGTCGTTATTGCCAGCATAATGCACGCCCGTGAAGAACGTGGTTGTGCCGGAGTTGTTCGGCTTGTAGTCCAATTCGAGGTCCAGCTCATAATAAATGTAGCTGTTCGCCCAATGGAACCCAGGACCGGCAGCGCCTTCGTCTTGGTCGCCGTCAACGCGGTTGATGCCCGTCCAGCCAATCGTGGCGGTCGGGGTCAGCGAGAGGCCCTTCAAGCCCGTCCAGTCAGACAGGTCGAACGTGTAGGAAGCCACTTGCAAGTTCAGCGTGTTGGAGTCCAGGATGAGGTCGTGGTAATAGGTCAGGAACGGCTGGATGTTATACTTGCCCCAGCCCATGTTGTTGAACAGGTCTGTGGTGTCGTAGCCGACGCCGACGTGGAGTTCGTACGAGCGGCTGAGCCAGCCGGTCGTGCCACTCTTATTCGGATACCAGTACATCTGGGCGCCAACTTCGTAGCTGACGGCGGCGTTCGAGGGCAACGTGTTATCATACTTGATACCCAAGTCGATTTCGTTGTTCTCGTCCGGACCAGCAGCGTTGCCCTCGCGACCGATGGGCTGGCTTGTCCACATATAACCCGTGATGCTGCCACCGGCGACATTACCATAGGTAATGTTCGCGCTCGGCTGCAAAGCGGCGTTCGTGATTTTCTTGCCACGGAAGATGTACTGGGACTCCAGGTCCAACGTACCGTTGACCGAGAGATTGCTCAGGACACCTGTGCTAGCAGGAGCAGCCGTCTGGGCGTGGACGCTGGGAAGCAGCGTAACGGCCAAGGCGGCGAGGAGGATTGATTTGTTCATGTTGATTCAGTTTGTGTTTTGGTTTTAGGTGGCACCCCCCCTTAACCCAGCCGGGTGAGGGAATACTAAGGCCTGAGAATGAAATTGTGCGGAAAAAAAGCAAGCAGTTTTCCGAATTGCCATTTTTGTCACAATTGCCGTTTTTGGGCCATCGCCACGCTAATAAGCAGGTTCCATGCACGATTATTGAATATTTTGTTAAATCTACTAAATAATTTATATTCAATGATTTAAAATATATTTTATTCACTATTTTTGACTGCTTTTGGCTCGTATGGCACATGATAATTCGTCAATGTACAAATCATCGCGAAACGTCACAATAATTACATAAAGCCATGTCAACCAACAACAAATATACATTTTACAACAAAATCGTCTTTTTAGCCGCTTTTTTGGGTCTCGCGGGCATTATTTTAGGGGCGTTTGGTGCTCATGCCCTCCACGACACCTTGGAACAGACCAAAATGACCTCGGCCTGGGAAACCGCCGTCGAGTTCCAAATGATCCATGTTGTGGCACTTTTGGCCCTTGCCGCGTGGGGGGTGGCGCGCGGCTCAGTGGCATCGGTAAAGGAACATCGCTGGCTGAAACGCACCGCCCTTTGCTGGTTCGCCGGGGTCATTTTGTTCTCCGGCTCGCTTTACTTGCTGGCTTTGGGCGGGCCCAAGGTGCTGGGCCCGGTGACTCCCCTCGGCGGTCTGGCACTCATGGCTGGCTGGATGGCCTTGGCTATCGCCACCGCAGTCGGGTAGGATGGTAATTTAATAATAAATAAAATCACAAATAAATTTGATAGATATGTGAAATTTTGACTTTTAGGAATTTCACGATGGCAGGTAACAGTTTTTATTAGTTGACGGAAGTTGGGCGAAAATTATTCAATGCCCGCCTATGCCTACCCCAACCCCCTCCCGTAGTTTTCCTATTGTTGCTTTCTTCTCCGCTGCGGCGTTGCTCGTGACCGCACTGCCAGCCGCGGCTCAGCCCGCTGCTCCCGTTGCCGCTCCTGCTGTCGCCGCTCCGGTGCCCGACGTCGTTAAAATGGATCGCATTTCCGCTGAGCAGGTGGTGATGCTCAATGCCATTTTGAAGAAAGACCTGATGCAAGTGGATCCCTCACTGAAAGAAATATTCGACAAGTATCCGCGTTATACCCTGCTGCCGGGTCAAAAGCCGAACACTGCGATCATTCCCAACCTTGCGGCGGGATTTCAAACCAAACACACGGCCAATAACGCCATCGCCGCCAAGGGCGACATCGATTTGCTGTTCATGGGCGACTCCATCACCGATTTCTGGCGCAACGCACCCAAGGACGGCCAGCCCTTTACCGCCATGGCTGGCAAAGCCGTGTTGGACAAATATTGGGGCAATGTGAAATTGGCCAATTTCGGCATCGCGGGGGACACCACTCAGGGCGTCATTTTCCGTCTGCAAAATGGTGAGGGCCAGGGTTTCCAGCCCAAGGCCATTATGCTCATGATCGGCACGAATAACGCGGGCACAAATACCGGTGCGGAAATCGCCGAAGGCGTCGGCGCGATCATTCTGGAAATGCGCAAGGATTTCCCGAACGCCAAAATTCTCCTGCTCGCCATCTTCCCCCGCGGCAACCCGGGTGACGCGGTGCGCGGCATCAACGCGGATGCCAACAAAATCATCGCCAAGCTCGACGACGGCAAAAACGTCTTCTTCATGGATATCGGCGACAAGTTCCTTTCGCCCGACGGCACCATCGCGCCCGATATCATGGCCGACAAACTGCACCCGACGGACAAGGGCTACGAAATCTGGGCCGCCGCGGTTAAAGACAAGTTGGCGGCGTTGATGCAGTAATTCGGGCGGTTGCTCCGGCCCCCAAAAACACCAAAGCCTCTCCGGTGTAAACCGGAGAGGCTTTGTGTTGGGAATGCGGCGCCGTTGCGAAACGGCGCCACAGAGATTACATGTCCATGCCGCCCATGCCACCCATACCGCCCATGCCACCCATGTCGCCGTGGCCGCCGCCCGCAGGGGAGGACGACTTTTCGGGAGCATCGGTGATCATGCACTCGGTGGTGAGCAACAAGGCCGCGACGGACGCCGCGTTTTGCAACGCCACGCGCGTCACCTTCGTCGGGTCAACTACGCCGGCCTTGAACAGGTCTTCGTATTCGCCGGTGGCGACGTTGTAGCCGTAGGAGCCTTTGTTCTTGCGCAGCACTTCCTGGACGACGAGCGAGCTGTCGATGCCCGCGTTGTCGCAGAGCTGGCGCAAGGGCGCCTCAATGGCGCGGCGCACGATGTTCACGCCGATTTTCTCGTCGTGGTCCTTCGTGGCTTCGGCGGCGGCGTCAATGGCGCCAGCGGCGCGCAGGAGCGCGACACCACCACCGGGGGAGATGCCTTCTTCCACTGCCGCGCGGGTCGCGTGCAGGGCGTCTTCGACACGGGCTTTCTTTTCCTTCATTTCCGGCTCGGTTGAAGCGCCGACATTGATGACGGCGACACCACCGGCGAGCTTGGCCAGGCGCTCCTGGAGCTTCTCGCGGTCGTAGTCGGAGGTCGTCTCTTCAATCTGGCGGCGAATTTGCTTCACACGGCCCTGGATGTCGGAGCTCTTGCCGCCACCTTCCACAATGGTGGTGTTTTCTTTGTCCACCACGATGTGCTTCGCGCGGCCGAGGTCGGCCACGGTCACGTTCTCGAGTTTGATGCCGAGGTCTTCAGTGAGGCAGCGCCCACCGGTGAGGACGGCGATGTCTTCGAGCATGGATTTGCGGCGGTCGCCAAAGCCGGGGGCCTTGACGGCGCACACATTCAGCGTGCCGCGCAGCTTGTTCACCACGAGTGCGGCGAGGGCTTCACCCTCGACTTCTTCGGCGATGATGAGCAGGGGCTTGCCGCCTTTGGCGACGATTTGCAACAGCGGCAGGAGCTCGTTCAGGTTCGCAATCTTCTTCTCGTGGATGAGCACGTAGGCGTCTTGCAGCGTGGCTTCCATCGCCTCGGCGTTCGTCACGAAGTAGGGCGAGAGATAACCCTTGTCGAACTGCATGCCTTCGACGACGTCGAGCGTGGTCTCGATGGACTTGGCTTCTTCGACGGTGATCGTGCCGTCTTTGCCCACTTTGTCCATCGCGTCCGCGATGCGGTTGCCGATTTCGGTGTCCCAATTGGCGGACACGGTGGCGACCTGGAGGATGTCCTCGCGGCCGGAAACCTTCTTGGAATTCTTCGCAAAGTCCGCCACAGCGGCTTCGACGGCGCGGTCAATGCCGCGCTTGATGTAGATCGGGTTGGCCCCGGCGGCGACGCTCTTCAGGCCTTCGCGATAAATCGCTTCGGCGAGCACGGTCGCGGTCGTGGTGCCGTCACCGGCGTTGTCGCTGGTCTTCGAGGCAACCTCGCGGACCATCTGCGCGCCCATGTTTTCAAACGGGTCTTTCAACTCGATTTCCTTGGCGACGGTGACGCCGTCCTTGGTCACGGTTGGGGAACCGAATTTTTTGTCAATGAGCACATTGCGGCCTTTGGGGCCGAGGGTGACTTTCACCGCGCGGGAGAGTAATTCGACCCCCTTGAGGATCTTTTTGCGGGCGGCTTCGTCGAACAGGATTTGTTTGGCTGGCATGGTAATTAAATGAGTTTCGAGTTTTGAGTTTTAAGTTTCGAGTTTGGGTTGGTGCCCGGGGTGGGGACGTTCTGCTGAAGCAAAACTGCGCCCTGGTTAATCCCGGGCCGCCGTTTTAGCCGATGACGCCGAGGATG
>DATHOB010000062.1:0-8490 GCA_035485355.1 Opitutales bacterium
TTTACCACTGAAATGGTGCTGTCGTCGTCCTGCGCGAAATACATCTCGCCAAGGTTGTTAAACGCTAGCGCGCTGACCGGTTCATCGAGATCGGTCAGAAAAGGAAACGGATCCCCGAACTGCGGAAAAGCCATAAATGGCTGATTGCGGACCTTGGTCAAAATTACTCACGGACACAACCCTGAATTGCCGTCCGTTGCCAGGATGAATGGATGGACACCCCAAAAACCGGGCGGGGCGGCGGCGCTCACGACACCCCCGGGCGCAACGGCGTAAACCGTTTGATCCAAATCATCGGCGACGTACAAAGTATCGCCGATAGCCACCATGCCTTCCATTTGATCAAAGCCGGAGGCGTAGGTGCTGACCACGCCGCCGGGCGTGATGGCAGTAATGGTGTTCAAGCCGCTCTCAGTGTACAAAGTCCCGGTACCGTTAAACATCAGTTAGTGTCCGTTAGCTCAACGCTAAAGGGTGACCAGCAAACTTAACCCGCGCCTTAAAGACCATCCTTAGGCTGGATTAAGCTGGGAAAAAGCAATTTCCTATCCATTCAGTTGTAATCGTGTAGCACGGTGCTTTAGCCCGTGTGGTGAATAACTTATTGGGTGAATTTGACGCTTAATAAATACTACACATTACCCCTTGCGCGGATAAACCAACTGCGCTACTAGTGGTCGGAAAGTTTGATGCACTCTCCGCCCCAAAGAGCAAAATCGCAGGCATTGCCATTTGCGACATTGTTTGCGTTTGCCGCCGTAGCATGGGGCGCGGCAATTTTCGGGTACTTGCATGTGCGCTCGCTGCGTGCAGACTTGGACGCTGCGGAAGCCGAGGCGAAGGCCGTCAGCCATCCGGCAGTTGGGAGCAAGACACCCGCCTCTGGCAAGCAGGGGCTGGAGTCGATATTTTCCATTCCCAACCGGCTGGCGCGGCTGAGCAAGTTGCTCGAAGCGGCATCGAGCATGGGCACGGAGGATTTGGAGCGAGTGCTGGAGCAGCTTGGGCGCGAACCGCTGGACGAAGACAACAAAATCGCGATTGATGTGCTGACCGCGTGCCTCGTTGAATCCGATCCGAAGGCGGCGCTGGCGTGGGCAAAGAAGCTGGCAAACACCGGCGGGCGCGAGGCGATATTGTCCGCGCTTTTTAACGCGTGGTCGGGCATTGATCCCACAGCAGCCATTGCCGCAGTAGGCCAGATTGACAACATGAGCACGCGCATGGCGCTCTACCGCACCGTCATTAGTGCTGAGGCGGCGACGAACCCGCAGGATGCATTTACGGCGTTTATGCAACTGCCCCCGGGGATGCAGGTGGGCAAAACAATCGCCGCGCTTTTCAATACTTGGGCGAGCATGGATCCGATGTCCGCAATGAACGCGGCGCTGGGGATGCCAGCCACGCGAAATCGCGTGTTCGCCGTGGAGGATGCCCTTTACGGCTGGGCGCAAAATGACCCGAAGGGGCCGCTTGATTATGTCGCGAGCCTGCCGCCGAACTCCATTCGCATCAATGCAATGACGGCGGCGGTGCAGAACCTGGCGCAATCCGACCCGCAGGCGGCGATTGATTTCGTGAACACACTGCCAAACTCGAGCGACCGCAACACGCTCATGGGCAACATCGCTACAGCGTGGGCGCAGAACGACCCGACGGCGGCGCTGGCGTTCGTGGCCCAGTTTCCTTCTTCTGCTGATCACGACGCAGCCCTCAAAACCATTTTGGGCCAGATGAGCCTGACGGATCCGCAGGCCGCATATGCCGCGGTGGGCGATTTCGCCGACACGGCGGTGAAGCGGCAGGCGATGACGCAAATCGCGAACAATTATGCGCAGTCGGACTTGCCGGGAGCATTGCAATGGGCGGTCGGCACCAATTCGCAGCCGGCGCTCAACGCCGTGGTCAACGATTACGCGCAGTCGAATCCCGCGGCGGCGGCGGCGTATGTGGGTTCGAATCAGGATAATCCCTACTACAATCAATTACTGCTTACCGTGGCGAATGACTGGGGGTCGGCGGACCCACAGTCGGCACTGAACTGGGTACAAAGCTTGCCGCCCAGCAATGGGACAGACACAGCCCTAAGCCGGATTGTCGTGGATTCTGCCGCGCAAAACCCGCAGGCCGCGTGGGCCTTCGCCCAGCAGATGGACGACACGCCGGGCAAAACGACTGCGGAGCAGGGCGTGCTAAGCCAGTGGGCGGGCATGGATGCCGCTACCGCTGCACCGGTAATTATGGGTGATTTGGCCAATGCGCCTGCGCAGCTTCAAAACCAAGCCATCACTACTCTGGCGAGCGACTGGATTGCGCAAGATCAGCAAGCAGCTTCGCAGTGGATTAACCAATTGCCGCCAAGTGCGGGAAAAGATAGCGCAGCAGCTCAACTGGTGAATGCGACAGCGGCTCAAGATCCCGCGACGGCCTTGAATTGGGCCAGTTCCATCAGTAACGACAACGCGCGGACTAATGCTGTGACCAACACACTTATCCAATGGGCGAGGAAAGACCCCGGTGCGGCCGCAGCCGCCTTGCAAACGGTCGATATTTCCGACCAGCAACGCCAGAACCTGGCCCGAATAATACAAAGCCAAGTCAATCGGAAAACCCAACCCTAACTGCCGGGAAATCTTTCTGACACAATAAAATTTGGAATCTAATTTCCCTCGCCATGCGCCCCTCAACGAAAATATTTCCGATAATTGTGCTAGCCGTCGCGGGGGTGGTGGCGATCGGGCTGCAATGGAATGCAGCGCGGGGATTGGAGGAGCAAATTGCAAAAGTGCGCGCGGGGATCAAACATGCGCCCGCGCAAAAAACCTCAAGTCCGGAGGCGAAAATTGACCACGCGGCAACGCTGGCGCAAATCCTCGCGATGCCCGACCGGCTCCAGCGCCTGCGCGCGCTGATTGATTTGGCGAACCAGCTCGACGCCACGGAACTGCGCCAGGCGCTCGAGGAATTGGGCAAGTCGCACGCGGACACGGACACGATGCTGGCGATGTCCATTTTGACGGCGCGGCTCGTCGAGCTCGACCCCCAGTCGGCGCTGGCGTGGGCGAAAACACTGCCGAACACGGCGGGGCGCGAATCCATCATGGAAACGCTTTTCAATTCGTGGTCGAGCGTTGATCCGGCTAAGGCGCTGGGTGCCATCGAACAGTTCAAAGACGTTAGCCTGCGCAATAAATTGCTTGAGGCTACGTTAACCAACCTTGCCGCGCGCGACCCAAACAGCGCGGTGCAGTATTTACAGAAGCTACCGACCGGGCAGCTTGCCAGCGATTTAATCAAGGCGGTGTTCACCACTTGGGCAAGCTCGGATCCGAAGGCAGCGGCTGCGGCGGCACTCGCCATGCCGGCGAGCAAGAGCCGCACCGAGGCAGTCGAGGACATGCTAGCGGGGTGGGCGGAATATGACGCGAAGGGCGCGCTTGATTGGGCGGCTGCGTTGCCGGAGGGCAGCGTGCGCGCTGCCGCATTGACGGCGGCGGTGAGCAATATGGCCCAGCAGGATCCGCAGGCGGCGATTAACTACGTCAACGGCATGCCCCGCGTCGCCGACCGCAACCAATTGATGACGACGCTCGCCGTCGCATGGGCCGTAAACGACCCGGCGGGAGCGCTGGCGTGGGTGGACACGTTTCCTTCGACCCCCGCGCATGACGACGCTATCAGCAAAATTTTGGAACAACTCAGCCAAATCGACCCCAAGGCCGCGATGGCGGATCTTAGCCAAATCAGCTCGCAGGCGTTGCAGGACCAGACGATGACGCAAATCGCGGAAAACTGGGGCTCACAAAGCTTCACCGACGCGCTTTCGTGGCTGCAATCCGGCGACACGACTTCGGCCAAAACCACTGAAATCGGGCAATTGATGTACCGGTGGGCATTGAGCGACCCGGCGAGCGCGGCGACGTATTTGGACACTATCAAGAACACGAGTTATTACGTGACCACGCTGTACCGCGTGGAAACGACCTGGATGAGTGCCGACCCGCAGGGCGCGCTGGCGTGGACGCAATCGCTGCCCCCGGGCGAGGGACACGATCAAGCGGCGGCGATGTATGATATCCAATATTCGCTGGTGGATCCGATATCGTCCTGGAATGACGCGCTGAACCTCCCAGCATCCACGCGTAGCATGGCGCTGACTCAAATTGTCAACAAATGGGCGCCGCGCGACCCGGCGTCCGCCGCGCCGGTAATTATGCAAACATTGCAAGGAAGCCAGCTCAATAACGCCATGATACAAGTGGCGACAAACTGGGCGGCACAAGACCCACAGGCAGCCACACAATGGTTCACCAACCTTCCCGATGGCACGACGCGCGACGTCGGGCTGGCCCAAGTTGCGACCGCCACGATGCGGACAGACCCAACCGGGGCATTTGCAGTGGTGCAAAACATCGGCAGCGATGTCACCCGCACGGCGCAAATCAGGAACGTTGCCTTTCAATGGGTGAAAACGGACCCTGCGGCCGCCATGCAGGCGGTGCAGTCGGTAGACATGGACGAGAATGCGCGGCAAACTTTGCTTAATGCTCTTCAAAATACCGCCCAATCCAAAGCGGGGAATTGAGGAGGGGGCTTCAGACCTCGCTTCGAAATAACAAATCTTGCGCTTGGCGGAAAAGATTTAGCCATCCAAGTGCGGGTGCTACTCGCGTTCATCCGGGTCGTCGGATGCGCCGTGGTTGTATTCCACCCGGCAATCGCTCATCACCCGCAGCCAGATTTCCCGCAGATCGAACAACGCCGACTGCACGTCACGGAAAAACTGCCCGTGAGCACGGTTGTTACCCAGGGGCATGGCATGCAATAGGCTGAGCGAATGGTTGACCGCGCTGAGGGCGTTTTTCAGGTGGCAAATGGTCAGGGTGAAATCGCCGAAGTCGAGGGCGTGTATCGCCATGACGGAGTTCAATTCGCCCACATGCAGGCTGGAGGCGAATTTCCACGCCAGGCTGGGATTCACTCCCATGTCCTTGCCATTCGCAATGAAGTGCTCCCAGACGTGGCTGAGGTGCTGGTTGAGCCCGCGCGTGGCGATAAATACCGGGTGTTTATGAATGGTATACGGCTTAATGACCTCTTCCCCATCCTCTTCATCCGCAGTCGCATCCGCCCCGGAATCGGGAGTTGCAAACGGCATAGATGCGGACGGAGCTTTGTCGTCCAGCTTTGCCGCAGCATCACCCGGCGCCCATTCCTGCTCACCCCAGCCCATGTGGCGCGCGACCTCGTCCAGCCGGTCGGGCTTGTGCCGGTGCTCTAGGTAGAGAGCCAGAAAGCGCGCAATCTCCTGCTCGTTCTGCTTCAAATACTGCTGCCAATCGAACTCATTCCATGCGAGTTCGCCACGGTCTTCCCATTCGCTTTCGGAAAAAAATTCAAAATCGGGCATAAGGGATTCAGGAGATTCGCAATGCACCCCATGTTAAAGCCGGGGCTTGGGGTGTCCAATAAAAAAGTGACGGAATTCGTTCACCCATGGGAATGCGCCGCACCCTGCCCGCTTAATTCTTGCGAAAGTTCCGACGATGTACCATGGTAATTCGTCGCTATATAGGATCAGGCATCGTTGTTTTCCCACCCAAATTCTTTCGGCAACCCGCCCGAACAACCGATAGTAGTCATTTCATTCCCCTAACTTCCCTCGACATTCCCCGGCGCCGCATCGTATCGCCCCACCCCCATGACCGACTCTTACACCATACCCACCCCCGCCAGCGACAGCGTGGCCGAACCCCTCGACTCCCAGCGCAAAATCTACCGTGCCGGCGAACACACCTACAGTATGGTGGATCTGCTCGCAAGCGCCGTGTCCCCGGAATATCTGGTCAATGGTATGCCGCGCGTGTCCGACTTCCACTTCAAGGTCGGCGAGCCGGTGTGCTTCCGCCTGGATAACGAATTGCAGCGCATACCCGGCGGGGTGAAGCTCACGCCGGAATTGATTGAGCCCATGGTTTTCAGCTTGCTGCGCGCGGACGACATCGCCCAATTGCGAAAAAATCCGCTGATGGATGTGGATGCTTCCTTCGAGCTGCCGGGGCAGAAATATTATTTCCGCATCAATGTGTTTCATGACCGCGATGGTCTGGCCGCCGTTATCCGCCTGCTGCCGCCATTCATCCCCCGGATTGAGGAATTGGGTTTCCTCTCGGAGCTTCCCTGGCGCAGTATTGTCACCGCCAAGCAAGGCTTGGTGTTGGTGACCGGCGTTACCGGTAGTGGGAAATCCACCACTATTGCCAGCATGCTCGCGCGTATCAATGAAACGCGCGCGGTGCGCGTCATCACGTTGGAGGATCCGGTTGAATTCGTATTTTCCAACAAGCGCGCGCTATTCTCCCAACGCGAAATTGGCCTGCACGCCACCAGCTTCGCCTCGGGCCTGCGCAGTGTGCTACGGGAAAACCCGGACATCATCTATGTCGGTGAAATTCGCGATGCGGAAACTGCTTCCCAAGCCTTGACGGCGGCCGAAACCGGCCACCTTGTCGTCACCACAATGCATACCCGCGACACTGTGGGCGCGCTCACCCGCCTAGTGGATATGTTTCCGAGCGACCGCACGAAGGAGTTGCTGGTGCAAATGTCGTTCAGTTTATCATTCGTGCTGAGCCAGAAACTCATTCCCCGCGCGGATGGTCAGGGTCGCTGTGTCGCCATGGAGGTGCTGCGCAATACTCCTGCCCTGTCCAATCTCATCCGCACCGGCAATTGGCAACAGATTTACGGCTCCATTGAAACGCGGACGAAGGAAGGGATGAACACTCTCGAACAGGCGCTAATTTCACTCTTTGAACGCCGCATCATCACGATGGATGACGCCATCAACCACGCCAATGACGCCTCCATCGTGGATCGGCTCGAATCACTTGAGAACACGCCGCGAAAAAGAATGGCATGATGTTTAAAAAAGAGAAACTGGGACAAAATTAAAACTTCCGGCTGCCAACTTTCCTTTATATCCGGAGCATCGCGCGCAATTGTTTTTCGACCGCTTGTAAGAGAGGGTCATTCGCCCCATGGGGCTCGCGACCGGGGTTCACGGGAATGGCCTCGCCGATGGTTACGGTGACCCCCAGTGGCACATAGGGCTGCAATTTGTCGGTGAGGTCTTCTTGAAAGCGTTCAATCGTCTCCAGCAAGCGCTCCGGGCTGGGATTACCGGAAAGATAATCCGGCGGATAATTGTCGAGCTGCTGGGCGAGGTAAATCTGCCCGAGTTGTTTCCACCGGCGCTGGCGCTCGGCTTCGAGGAGTTTGCCATCGGCGAGGGCCGGAACTATCACCACCCGCAGGCGGCGCACACGCGCCTGCACGGACTCCTCATCATGCCGGGTGCCGACCCATTCATCCTCCAGCGGATGAAGCACCGCACGGATTAACCCTTGGAGTCGCACCGCCAGCGTCCCGGTTTGCCGCTGACCGATGTATTTAATTTCCTGCTGGGCAAGGAGTTCCTCGCCGATTTTATCCACCCGCTCTCTCAGGGGCGCGTTGGGCGTTGGGGTCCAGCCGAGGCGTTGTTCAATTTCCGCGAGCACATTGGCAACACCTGAATCGAGCGGGCCGCGCAAGTGGTAACGGATGGCTACCGGATGCACAACGACCTGGCCGGGAGGATTTTCTTTTGCGCGTTTTTTCGCGGCAGCGCGAGCGATAAGCGCCGGGCCATCCATCAAAGTATTGAGACGGTCATTCGTGCGGCCCAAAAATCCTTCGGGGAAAATGGCAATCGGGCGCTCGGCGCGGGCCAGGATTTCCACGGAAGTTTTAACGGAGGCGCGGTCCGGCCCTTCGCGATAGACACTATAAAGACCAAGGCGTGGCAGAAGGAAGGCCTGAAGGCGGCTTTGCTTGAAAACATGCCAGCTCGACATATAGTAAAAATATTTGCCCACTTCGCAAGACATGCGACCCATGACCAGGCCATCCTCATCGCGGCTATGGTTAGGCATCAGGGCGATGCCATGACCGGCCTTGAGAGAGGCGCGCAGGCGGTCGAGATGCTGAAAATTGAAGTCCACCACGCCATATTTGGTGCGCAAATACCAAGGCAGGACGCGGGCAAAGGCCGCCGGCCAGAGATTACCCCGGCGGGGCGGCACGGGAACATAGGGTTCCTCTACAACGATGTTTTGCATTCAGGATAAAGGGTGAGTGTTACACCCCATCCGGCACGGGTCAAATTTTTTGTGTTCAGCGTGGTGGGCTGCGAACCAAACCGGATTGCTCCTCATTATTTGATACCGGCAGAATTTGGCCAACTAGCCACTCAGTCTCCAAGCTGCCGCAGCGCGGGCAATCACCAGATGTTATAAGCTCCATTACCACTACTGGTGGATTTTATTAAAACGTTCGTTTGAAAATGTGAACAAATTCCCGGATTGGCTGTCAGGGAGATGGCCAGTTAATGTCTAGTAAGCGACACCACCCCTGAGGCTAATGTTTTTTTAACAACGTTTTGCCTTT
>DATHOB010000063.1:0-10468 GCA_035485355.1 Opitutales bacterium
CTTCACCGCCTTCATGGCTGTGCTTGTCCCGGTTTACTGGGCCAACTACGGCCCGACCAACTTCCTTTACTTTTGCGATGCCGCCTTGTTCCTCACGCTCTTTGCGGTATGGACAAACAACCGGCTCCTCGCTTCCATGGCCGCCGTTGGGATTGTCATTCCGCAATTTATCTGGTGCATTGATTTCAGTTGTGAACTGCTCGGCTTCCACCTCACTCACATGACCAGCTACATGTTCGACGCCGATAAATCCTTGTTCCTCCGTGGGCTGTCGCTGTTTCATGGCTGGTTGCCGTTCTTGCTCATTTTTCTCGTCAGCCGCCTCGGCTATGATAAACGCGCCCTCCCAGTATGGACCGCCTTGGCCTGGGCACTCTGCTTAGTGGCCTATTTCTTACTTCCCGCCGCCGGAGCTACACTGGCCAACCCCAATCTGCCACGCAATGTGGACTACGTCTTCGGCACCGACGACGCCCACCCCCAGCAATTCATGGCCCCCGGCCTCTACCTCATTACGTGGATGCTCGGTCTGGCCGCAGTCTTCTTCGTTCCCATGCACTTTATCTTAAAGCGCTTCTTCACCCGCCCAACCGCCAAGTAAATTTCCTCATAATTTATTTCCAAACTCTATTTTAATATGGACACACCCAACCAACAAAATTGGCAGCGCGGCTTCTGGAGCCTCATGGGCACGCAGTGCCAGAACGCTTTCAGCGACAATGCGCTCAAATACTTGGTTATCTGGACCGCCATTTTAGACCTGCCCGCCAGCATGTCCGAGGTTGATCGCAATGCGGCTATGGACTCCAAGGCGACTTTGGCCGGAATTATTTTTGCCGTGCCGTTCATACTATTATCCATGTTCGGCGGCTGGCTGGCCGACCGACTCAGCAAGCAGCGGGTGATGTCGTTTCTTAAAGTGGCAGAAATCGGTATCATGCTCACGGCCACAGCCGGCCTGTTTTGGCACCTCCTTCCACTGCAACTTGCGGCGATTTTTATGATGAGTTGCCACAGCGCAATTTTCGGCCCGTCGAAATACGGTATTCTCCCGGAAATTCTCCCGTTGGAAAAACTTTCCTGGGGCAATGGGTTGCTGGAGCTTCTGACCTTTGGTGGCATCATCCTGGGCCAGTATGCCGGTTCGTCACTGGCCCAATACATCCGGGGGCCGATTTACGTCTCCGGTTTGCTCCTCGCTGGTTTGGCCTTCTGTGGCTGGCTGCTCAGCCGGCAGATCACCCATGTTCCCGCTGCCGACCCAAAATGTCCTCCCCGTTTCAATCCGCTGAGTGACTTGTGGCGGCAAATGCGCGTCATGCGCAAAGACCGCGATTTGTGGCGGGCCAATTGGGGCAACACCGGATTTTGGTTCGTTGCCGCACTGGTGCAATTGAATCTTATCATTCACGGCACCCAAATTCTTCATCTCAACCCGCAGCAGAACAGCCTGATGAATGCCGCCCTCTTAATCGGCATCGGTGTCGGCAGCGCCACGGCGGGCTTTGCCTCCCGCGGCCGTATTCAATTCGGCCTCGTTCCACTGGGCGCGGCCGGGCTGTTCTTGAGCAGCATCCCCATGGGCTTCGAGGGCCTTAGCACCACCTGGTTTTGTGTCTGCCTGGTCTCCGTGGGCTTTATGGCCGGCATTTTCATCGTACCCATCGCCGCCGTCCTGCAACACCGTCCCTCGCCCGAAACCAAAGGTGCCATCCAAGGTGCCGCCAGCCTGCTCTCCTGGATCGGCATCCTCGCCGCCACTGGGGTGCAATGGTTGTTGAATAACGCGCTAAAAGTTTCCTCCGGCCACATCTTCTGGTTCTGCGGCCTATCCGCCCTCGCCACCGGCATCTATGCCGTCGCCACCCGCCGCGAAGCCATCCGCCAGCTCTTCGAATCCTTCCGCCAGCCCCCGGTGGCCAATCACTAAAGGAATCGCCCGCGCTCCGGCATGAGGCTTGCTCATAGGAAGGGTCTTTGCCACATTGCTGACCCCCCCGACTTCCCACCCACGGCCCCCATGTTCGAAAAATACCAGCCTGAAGACTTTTTTGACGAGATGTTTGCCGGCCCCGCCGACGTCCGCCCCCATTACCGCAAATTCCTCGAGCGTTTTGAGACCCTCGACATCGACGAGTTCGAGCAAAAACGCCAAAGCACCGACTTGTCCTTCCTCCGCCAGGGCATCACTTTTACCGTTTATAATGACAACGAGGGCACCGAGCGCATCTTCCCGTTCGACCTTATCCCGCGCATCATCCCCGCTTCCGAATGGTCGCACCTCGAAAACGGCCTGACCCAGCGCATCACCGCCCTCAATCTCTTCCTCAAGGACATCTACACCGACCAGAAAATCATCAAGGACAAGATCATCCCCGAGCATTATGTTCTCTCGGCCAAACATTACCGTCCGGAATTTCGCGGCACCAAAGTCCCCCGCGATATCTACATTCACATTTGCGGCACGGACTTGATTCGCGGGCGCGATGGCACCTATCTCGTTCTCGAAGACAACGGTCGCTGCCCGTCCGGTGTTTCCTATATGCAGGAAAACCGCGCGGCGATGAAGCGTGCCTTCCCCGGTCTCTTTGCTCGGGGCAATGTCCGCCCGATTGATCAATACGCGAACGAATTGCTCAACGTGCTCCGCTACATCGCACCCAAGGGCCGCGCCGACCCAACCGTCGTGGTGCTCACTCCCGGCGTGTATAACAGCGCTTACTTTGAACATTGCTTTCTCGCGCGCCAAATGGGCGTCGAAATCGTCGAAGGCCGCGACCTCGTCGTGCGCGACCAGAAGGTTTTCATGCGCACCACCAAGGGCCTCGAGCCCGTGGATGTCATCTACCGGCGCATCGACGACGACTTCCTCGACCCCACTGTATTTCGCAAAGACTCCATGCTCGGCGTCCCCGGCCTTGTCTCCGCCTACCGCGCCGGCAATGTCGCCCTCGCCAATTCCATCGGCACCGGCGTGGCCGACGACAAGGTGATGTATTATTTCGTTCCGCGGATGATTAAGTATTATCTCAATCAGGACCCGATTCTACCCAACGTCGAAACCTACCTCGCTTCGGAAAAGAAGGACTACGATTTTATTTTGGACAACCTCGCCAAGCTCGTCGTCAAAAGCGCCAACGAAGCCGGCGGCTACGGCATGCTCATGGGCCCATGGGCCTCCAAAGCCGAAATCGAAAAATTCCGCCAGCAAATCAAGGACAACCCGCGCAACTTCATTGGCCAGCCGCCCATTTCCCTTTCCCGCCACCCCACCTGGTGCGACGGCAAGTTCGAAGGCCGCCACATCGACCTGCGTCCTTACATTCTTTACGGCGAAAAAACCGTCATCGTTCCCGGCGGCCTCACCCGCGTGGCGTTGAAAAAAGGCTCGCTCGTGGTCAACTCCTCCCAAGGCGGCGGCTCCAAAGACACGTGGGTGCTCAGCGGCAATAAATAACAGTGCCGCGCACGTATCTCGGGGGCATTATTGGTTAGAACACCACAAGACATACAAATCACCAATCCATTTAGAGACTAAAAGCCTCCGCGAGCAGACGATAGCTTTCAATTTTGTCCGCAAGCTTATGCGTTATCATGGTGAGCATGACTTCATCGGCATCGTAGATCTTGGCCCGCTCCAAAATTTGTTTCTTGGCTTCGCTTGGAAGCCCAACAACTTCCCGATTGGCAATCCGCGCTAAGTGGCCCTCTTCTTTGGCGCCAAAATGAACATTCTTTATCGCTTCGGGTGACGGAACGGAAGTGGGATATTTTCCCGAATCACGCATTATGCGAAGAAAGTCCGATGTTTTTTTCTGCGCTTGGAGCTTTTCGGGAGTTCTTGCAACCACCGCATTGATGGCGATCATCACCCTTGGCTCGGGAACTTCCTTGGAGGGCTTAAAGTTCTGCTTATATTGTCGAACCGCATCGGCACTTGCATCGGGATTAATGAAGAGGGCAACGGCCAGCCCCATTCCTTTTTCTGCCGCAAGGTTTCCGCTGGCGGCATTACTACCTGCGGAAAGCAACCAAATGGGTGGAGCGCTGGCGACCAAGGGCGTTGCAAATGCACGTTTACAGGCATCGTGAAAAAAGCCCGCCAGCTGATCGGCCTGATCGACAAAGTCCCCCCAGGCATCCGGTGTAGGCATCAGTAACGACCGTGAGAAACTATCGCCACCGCTGGCGCGGCCGATTCCACAGTCCACGCGCCCCGGAAAAAGCGCTTCGAGCGTGCGAAAGTTCTCGGCAATATGATAGGCGCTATGATTGGGCAGCATGACGCCACCTGAACCCAGGCGAATCCGGATGGTTTGCGCGCCAATGGCGGCCAGCAAGACTTCGGGAGTTGAACCCTGCAGAATGTTCAGATTGTGGTGTTCCGAAACCCAAATTCGGTTGTAACCCAACCTATCAAGCTCCTTGGATAAAGAGACCGTGTTGGCGATGGCCTCGGCGGCGGAGCTTCCGTCCGAAAGCGTTGATTGTTCAAGGACTGAAAGTTTCATATAAAGCCTTAATTCGAATTGTTCGTAATTGCAGTAGCTGGTTATGTGGCTCTGCTCGCATAAGGCAATTCCGAACAAACCCATACTGCTTTGGGTTTGTCAACCGGGTGAATCTGTCAATTATTCCTGTTCCCCCTACCCCATGAAAATCCGCCCTCAATATTGCCTGCTGTTTTTAATCGCTTTGATTGCGCCCTCCCTTTCTGCGGCTGACGCACCCATCCCGCCCGCTTCGACCACCGCCCGCTCCGTCACTTTCGACGGAAAAATTTCCACCTTCCAATGGGCGTTGAGGGATTTGAATCCCAATTGGCCGACGGACTGGACGAATTATAAATACTTGGTGCTGGAAATGCGCACGTCCTCCCCGCAGCGTTTTTCCCTCTGGGCCTACACCGCCGATGGCCCCCGCCGCATTGAAATCCAGCCCTTTGGCCAGGGAGTCTGGCTGCGCGCCGCCGTGCCGCTCCAGTACTTCATCTCGCACGATCTCTCGGGTAACGACCTTGCCTCCGCCACCAACCGCAAATACGGCTCGTTCTGGATTTCCGTCTGGGGCCCTTACGGCAGCATCAAAAATATGCAGGCCATTGGTGTGACGATGTTCTACCCCATCAACAAGCCCACGCTCGAAATCCGCTCGATGACCCTCACCAACGACGACCCCGGTTCGGTGTTTTTGTCCGACTCGGGTGCGACTTTGTCTAATAACGAGGTGACCGACCCATTTCGCCAATGGGGCCTGACGGATTGGACGCGCAAGATCAAAAGCGCCGAGCAGCTCCAGCAGGAACTCGCCGATGAGGAAAAAACGCTTACGCCCACGGGATTTAATTACGACAAATTTGGCGGCTATGCGGATACCCAGGCCAAGGCTACCGGGTTTTTCCGCGTCGAAAAAATCAACGATCAATGGTGGTTTGTGGATCCGGATGGCCACCTCTTCATTTGCCAAAGCTTGAACGGCTTGGGTGGCGGCGGCGGTGGCGCGCGCCGTGGTGGCGGAGCCGCACCGGCAACTCCGAATTTGCAAACCCGCCGTCTCGAAGCCTGGGGCTTCAATACCGGCGCCGCCAACACCGGCATGCCCTACATCGCGCGTTACAACGCCCCGCGCTCCGCGCTCTGGCTGGGGCTGCCCGATGTTTACGATGAAAACTTCGCCGCGCAAATTGACCAGGCCGCCGCCACCCAATGTGGCCCGCATAAGGACGACCCCCTGCTCGTCGGCTATTTTGTGGGCAACGAGCCACCGTGGTCGGAGCGGGAGAGCGAAGTCTGCGACTTGATCCTGCAGGGCCAACCCACCGCCACCCAGGCCAAATTGAAGGAATTTCTCGCCGCCGGAGACACCAAAGAACGCCGCGCCGAATTTGTTGTCACCGCCTTTGAAAATTATCTCAAGCTCATCATCGCGGGAATTAAGAAATATGACCCGAATCACATGACGCTTGGCATCCGCTTCGGCGGCGACCCCACCGACGCCATCATGCGCACAGGTCGCCTCTTCGATGTTTGCAGCATCAATGTTTACGAATACGAGCCCACCAAACAGGTCAAACGCGCCTACGATTTGACGGGCCGCCCCATCCTCATCGGCGAGTTTCACATCGGTGTGCCGTCCGACGGCTTGGGTGCGGGCTTGGTGCAGGCGAAAGACCAAGTCGAGCGCGGCAAGGCCTACCGTTATTTTGTCGAGCAAGCCATCGCCTTGCCCGGTTGCGTTGGCGCGCACTGGTTCACCTGGCAGGATGAGCCCGTTCTGGGCCGCGGCGACGGCGAAAATTACAACATCGGCTTTGTCGATGCGGACAACCGCGCCTATCCTGAACTCGTGTCCGCGGCGCAAGCCACGCATCGCCAGCTCGAAGCCGTCCATTCTGGCAAAACACCGCCCTTCGCCCAACGCCCCCTTGCTTCCGACGCTGGCACTCCCGACACCGCCTGGGCCGAGCAAAAATATTTGCCGGTCTACACTCCGCCTGCGCCGTCGCCTTAATGAATTAATATTCCCACAACCTTTTGGTCTGGTTGCGGTTTCTTAACGTGGCCGAAACAGCCTGCCTCGCCCGAGGCAGGCTGGATTTTTTTGCTCAAATCATTTCCAGCCAAAGAGTTATTCTAGCACACCCGTCAGCTTCATTTCATTTTTAACCTTTACCCTCACCGACGTTCAGCGGTTTAATGCCCCCTACCCCATGTCCGACACTTCCTCGCCCCGCTTCGTTTCCAACCCCGCCTCTCAACGTTACCTGCCCCTGATGCTGATTCTGTTTATCGGCAGCGGCTGTGCCGCGCTGATTTACGAAATCGTCTGGTATCAGATGCTGCAATTGGTCATCGGGCTGACCACGATTTCCCTCGGCCTTTTGCTTGGCAGTTTCATGGGTGGCATGTGTGTTGGCAGCCTGGCCATTTCCCGGTTAGTGAAGCGAGGCTGCAATCCGTTGCGCGTTTACGCCGGTTTGGAAATTGGCATCGGTTTGATTGGCCTTTTGGAATTATGGCTCGTGCCCCATGTCGGCGCGTTTTACTCCGACCACGCGGGCGACAGCCACACCTATTGGAACATCATTGCGCGCGGGGTCGTCGCGGCCATTTGTCTCTTGCCGCCTACTTTGTTGATGGGTGCCACTTTGCCCGCGATCGCCCGCTGGGTCGAGACCACCCCCTCCGGCGTATCCTGGCTCGGCTTTTTCTACGGCGGCAACATCGTCGGCGCGGTTTTTGGCTGCTTGCTCGCAGGCTTTTATCTGCTGCGCGTGCATGACATGGCCACCGCCACTTATGTGGCCGCCGCGATTAACGCCACCGTCGCGCTACTGGCCTATGCGCTCTCGGGAGACAAAATTCCCGCTACCACAGCGGAAGCGCCTGCGGAGCGCGTTCCATCCGTTCCGGGTTCCTGGGCCATCTATGTCAGCATTGGACTTTCTGGTTTGTGCGCACTCGGTGCCGAAGTGATTTGGACCCGTCTGCTTTCCCTTTTGCTCGGCGGCACGGTTTACACTTTCTCGATCATTCTTGCGGTGTTTCTATTGGGCCTTGGCATCGGCAGTAGTTTGGGCTCGTTTATCGGGCGCGGGCGTATGTCTCCGCGCGTGGCCTTGGGTATTTGCCAGATGTTGCTCATCACCGGCATTGCGTGGACTTCGTTTAATATTTCCCACTCACTTCCCTTCTGGCCGATTGATTTGACGCTTATTGGTTCCTTGAAATCCAATGCCGAGCATCTGAACGGCATTTGGTATGTGTTCCAATTGGATCTGGCGATTGCGATGTGGACGATTTTGCCCGCGGCGATTCTTTGGGGCGCGAGTTTCCCGCTCGCGTTGGCCGCGGTGGCCGCGCCCGGTCAGGATCCCGGTCGCTTGGTGGGTGGCGTCTATGCGGCCAACACCGTCGGCGCCATTTTCGGCGCGCTCTTCTTCAGTATCGCCGCCGTACCCCTGTGGGGCACGCAAACCTCGCAACGCATCCTTGTCGCTATCGCCGCTCTTTCCACATTTGTGGCGTTGGCGCCGCTCACGCTTTCCCAAAAATCATCCCGCGTGGATGCGCAAGGACGTTTGCCCGCGTCCTCGCTCTTTGCGGCGGTGCTGCTGGTTGTGACGCTTATCGCCGCGCCCGTGCTTGGCTACACCGTCAGCCCCGGTTATTGGGGTGCGATTGCCTATGGTCGTCAGGTCGCTACTTTTGAAGGTTGTTTGCAACCCGACATTATTCCCGAGGCGGATGTCCCGCAGGATAACTCTTCCAGCATCTATTGTGTGTATACTGGCGAAGGTCTTAATGGCACCGTGGCGGTAACTGTCTCATCGGCCGGTGTCCGCAGCTTCCACTCCGCCGGCAAAGTCCAGGCTTCGAATGACCCGCATGACATGCGCCTCCAACGCATGCTTGGCGACCTTTCCGCTTTGGCCACCGTAAACCCGCCCAAGAAGGTTCTCGTCGTTGCCTGTGGCGCGGGTGTCACCGCGGGGACGTTCCTGCTCCAGCCCAGTGTCGAGGAAATCACCATTTGTGACATTGAGCCCCTCGTGCCCAAATACGTCACACCGATGTTCACGAAGGAAAACTACGGCATCACCGATAATGTTGTGAACGAAAACCCGCGCATCGTCCATACGCCCGTGGGCGACAAAAAGGTCACCGTCGTTTATGACGACGGTCGTCACTTCATTCGCACCACCAAGGAAAAGTTCGATGTTATCACCTCCGACCCGATTGACCCGTGGGTCAAGGGCTGCGCGGCGCTTAACACCGTGGAGTACTATTCCATGTGCAAAGACCACCTCAACCCCGGCGGGGTCATGAGCCTATGGATTCCATTTTACGAGAGCAACGACGAGTCCGCCAAGAGCGTCCTCGGCACCTTCTTCAAGGTTTATCCCAACGGCATTCTGTGGAGCAACGATTACACGGGCGATGGTTACGACGCCGTGCTCTTTGCCCAAGTCGAGCCGACCAAGATCAATGTGGACGAATGGCAGGCCCGGCTGGATAGCGCACCTTTCGCCGCGGAAAAGCAATCATTGGCTGAGGCTGGTTTCCACAGTGCTGTGGAATTGCTCGGAACTTATGCCGGTCGGGCCGCCGATTTGGGCGACTGGATGGCCGGTGCGCAAATTAACGAGGACAGTAACCTGCGCCTGCAATACATCGCTGGCATGGCGCTCAACACTTATGATGGACCCGGCATTTTGCAGCGCATCCTCCAGCATTACAAATATCCGGCGGATATGTTCGTCGGCTCCGAGCAAATGAAGCAAGCCGTCCGCCAGGCCATCGAAGGGCCGCGCCGCATTACCAGTGCCAATACTGTATCACCCCCAGTGGCCGCCAACCAGTAATAATACGGCTTAACCCGTGGCGATCGGTTATATATGTCAGCGATTGTTTGCTGCGGACATGTTTCATGGAAATAGTACTTGCTTTGCCCGGCAATAATGCGGATTGTCCCTCGCGTTGTATTCAGAGCTTATTGGCTTGGGTCTTCGGTTTGCGCTCCACCGTTAGGAAGTTGACAAGCTAAAACCAATCCCTATTTTTCCACCCCAAGGGCTTACTCATGGCAATGACATTCATTACTGTCCGGCTTGGGGGCGGTATGAATTTTGCCATTCGGTTGCTTCTCTCCCGTCGCTGGCTCACGTTTGCATTGGGCGTGGCCTTTGTTCTGAACGGTTCGCTTCGCGCCCAAACCACATCGGATGTTTCGCCAGTCAGTTCTGCGGATGCTCCTTCTGTCGACTCGTTAAAAAACCTGAGCATTGAGGATTTGATGAATATTGAGGTGACCTCCGTAGAGCGAGGTCCAGAAAAACTGCTCGATGCTCCTTCAGCCATTCAGGTCATAACCAACGACGACATCCACCGTTCCGGTGCCATGAGCATTCCGGAAGCATTGCGGTTGGCCGACAATTTGGACGTGGCGCAGCAGAATTCACATGACTGGAACATTAGTGCGCGTGGTTTCAACACCGATCTCGCCAACAAACTGCTCGTCATGATTGACGGCCGGACAGTTTACACGCCGCTTTTTTCCGGAGTGTTTTGGGATGCGCAGGACTATTTGTTGGAGGATATTGATCGTATCGAGGTAATCAGCGGCCCGGGCGGCACATTGTGGGGCGCGAATGCCGTCAACGGCGTAATCAATATCACCACGAAGAGCGCCAAGGACACCCAAGGGACTTACGTCGAGGGCGGCGGCGGCTCTCAACCGGAAGATTTCATCGGCGCGCGTTACGGCGGCACGCTCGCTCCCAACATCTATTTCCGGGTCTATGGTAAACACACCGACTGGAACAATGAACTGCTGCCCAACGGCAAAGATGCCAACGACGCTTGGAATAGCAGCCAGGGCGGCTTTCGCATCGACGCCAATCCGGGATCCGACAATTCTTTTGTTGTGTCGGGCGATATTTACGGGGGCACGGAGAATGTGGAAACGG
>DATHOB010000064.1:0-6322 GCA_035485355.1 Opitutales bacterium
GCCCGCGGTGTGGGCGCAGGTGCTGGATGTCCGCGTGGCCATGGCCGAAGTTGCGCGGCGTTTTTATCGCAATCCGGACAAGGATATTTTCCTCACTGGCGTTAGTGGCACCAATGGCAAAACGACCGTCTCGATGATGACGCAATTTTTGCTGAAAGGGCCGGATGCGCCTTGTGGGTTGATTGGCACCGTGCGTTACGAAATTGGCCAGCGCACATTACCCTCCTATAAAACCACTCCGGAATCGGTGGATTTGTTCGCATTGTTTGACCAGATGCGCGACGCTGGCTGCACGGCCTGCGCAATGGAGGTCAGCTCGCACGCTTTGGTGCAATCGCGCGTGCATGGCGTCAAGTTCGATGCCGTGGGCTTCACCAATTTGACCCAAGACCACCTCGACTACCATGAGTCGATGGAGAATTATTTCAACGCCAAGGCTATGCTCTTCACCGGTGAAAGCGGCCATCAGGCGCGCGTCGCGGTAATCAATATCGACGATCCTTATGGGCGCATTCTGGTCGAGCGGTTGCCGGCCGGCGTCGAAGCGGTGACTTATGGGTTCTCCGCCTCGGCGAGTCTTCGCGCCACCAACGTCGTACTTGCGCCCGGGGGCAGCCAGTGCGAAATCGAGTGGGACGGCGGGCGCGCGCGGCTCAACCTCGGCCTGCCGGGCCGCTACAATATTTTGAACGCGCTCTGCGCGCTGGGCCTGGCCCGCGCTGCCGGTCGCGATTTAAATTTGCTCGTCCCCCGCCTCGCGCAATTCCCGGGCGTGCCGGGGCGCATGGAGAAAATCGAAGTCGGCCAGCCGTTCCAGGTTTTGGTGGACTATGCGCACACCGACGACGCCCTCAGCCACGCCCTCACCATGTTGCGCGATGTTTGCGCCGGTCGCCTGCTGGTGGTTTTTGGCTGCGGCGGCAATCGGGATCGCGCTAAACGCCCGCGTATGATGGCCGCAGTCCAGCGTTGGGCCGATTTCTCCTGGGCCACCGCCGACAATCCACGCCAAGAACCGCTCGCCCAAATTTTTGCGGATATGCGCACGGGTGTCACCGCGCCGACCCGTGTGCGTTTTGTGGATGACCGCCGCCGCGCCACCGCCCTCGCCCTCGAAGACGCCAAACCCGGCGACTGCGTGCTCATCGCCGGCAAGGGCCACGAAACTTACCAGGAATTTGCCGATACGGTCGTGCCGTTCGATGACCGCCAGGTTGCCCGCGAATTGCTCAACTGGCGCTACACCGCGCCGATCTCCCGCTCGTGATTTCAATGCCGATTTTTCCCCGCTCCATGCCACTTTTTGACCCTGCCGATCTGGCTGCCTGGACGGGCGGCGAGTGGCGCGGCCCTTCACCGGGTCCGGCGCTCGGCCCGCTTGTCGCCGACACGCGTCGTCTGCGTCCCGGCGAAATTTTTGTCGCGCTCCGCACCGCCAAGCGCGACGGGCATGATTATTTGGAAACCGCCCGCGCCGCTGGCGCCGGTGCCGCGCTCGTCGCGCAAGTAAACGACCAAATCAATTTCCCGCAATTGCGCGTGGCGGACCCGGCGGTGGCCTGGCGTGCAGTGGCCGCCGCGCATCGCAAAAATTTCCCCGGTCCCGTCGTCGGCATCACCGGCAGCGCGGGCAAAACCTCGACCAAGGAGCTGCTGCGCGGATTGCTCGGCGCAGGGGTGCACTCGACCCACGCCAATGAAAATAATTTGCTCGGCGTGCCGCTGACGTTGTGCGGCCTTGACCCGGTAGCGCACCGGTTTGGCATCATCGAAGCTGGCATCAGTGAACGCGGCGAAATGGCGGAGTTGGCGAAAATGATCCAGCCCGATATCGCCATCATCACGCTGATCGCCGCGGCGCATTTGGAAAAACTCGGATCCATCGAAGGCGTCGCACATGAAAAAGCCCGGCTCGCGCAAGCGGTGCGCCCCGGCGGCTGGGTCGTCATGCCTTCCTCGTGTCTCGAATATTACGTCTTTCGGCGTCTCCCCGCGCAAGCCGCGGTGGTGGCGCCAGCGGATGGGCCGGCTCCGGCCGGTCCCTCCGCACGGCTTTTCCTATATCGCACGGAATTCCATCCCGGCACCGGCTGGCACCTCGAAGTATTCGAGACCGGTGGCGAATCCCATCGCTGGAATTTACCGCCCGCGATGACCCCCGGCTTGGCCGCCAATGCGGCCCTCGCCATCGTCACTGCGCAATTGCTCGGCGTCGCCGATGATGCCGTGCAAGCCGCCTTGGCGGTATGGCAGCCTGCGGCGCTGCGCGGAGAATGGCTTCGATTGGGCAATAATTTGTTTCTGGCCGATTGCTACAACGCGAATCCCGCTTCGCTTGCCGATGCGCTGGCGGGCTTTTCTCTTAGCGCCCCGGCGGAAATGCCCCGATTGTATATCATTGGCGGCATGGCCGAGTTGGGGCCCAATGCGCCCGCACTCCACCGCGCGGCTGTTTCCGGCTTGCGCCTGCGTCCCCAAGACCGCGCATTGTTCCTCGGCCCCAATGCGGAGGATTACCGCACCGCTCTTTTCTCCACGGGACATGCTTCATCGCAATTAAGCATTGTTTCTTTGGAATTGGCCGAGGCCGAAGTCGCCAATTTTTCCGGAGCAATATTTCTCAAAGGCAGCCGGGCATATGCGCTCGAGCGCTTGTTGCCGCAATCATTGCGTGAGGGCAGGGAGGCCCATGCGCCATGCTGACTTGGCTCGCCGATTACGAAAAATATTGGGGGCCGCTGCGCCTTTTCCGCTACGAAACTTTCCGTGGCTTGGGCGGCGCCGCCACCGCGTTGCTCCTCGGCTTTATCTTTGCGCCATGGATGTTTGCGAAGTTGCGCGCGCTCAAGGCCAACCAGGCCTTTCGCAAGGCGGATGAATTGGGCAAACTCACGGAAAAACACAATTCCAAACAGGGTACGCCGACGATGGGGGGCATTCTCATCTATGCCGTGGTTACCCTGAGCGTGCTGCTGTGGGCGCGGTTGAATCTTTACGTCTGGGTTTGCCTGCTGGTGTTCACCGGGTTGGGGGCCATCGGGTTTGCGGACGATTATTTGAAAGTGACGAAAAAAAACAGCAAGGGCCTCTCCAGTAAATGGAAACTGGCCGGGCAAGCCGCGCTCACGCTTGCGGCAGTCGGCTTGTTGTTTTTTGTGAATCCGGAAACACACCATGCGATGAGCGAACTCCGCGCGCCGTTCTTCAAGGCGCCGTTGATGGCGGAAATGCCCATCTGGTTTATTGCACCGTTTTTCTTTTTGGTCATGGCCGGTTCCAGCAACGCCATTAATTTGACTGACGGGATGGACGGCCTCGCCATCGGCTGCACCATCACCGTCGCGCTCGTTTACGCCATTTTCGCCTATTGCGCGGGCAACATTCGCATCGCCGATTACCTGAATATCACCTACGTCCCCGGCGTGGGCGAGTTAGCCGTCGTGTGCGCGGCCCTGGTCGGCGGCGGCCTGGCCTTTCTTTGGCACAACGCCCTGCCCGCAACGGTATTTATGGGCGACACCGGTTCGCTCGCATTGGGCGGCATCATCGGCTCCGTCGCGTTCATGACGCAGCAGCCGTTCACGCTCATCATTGTCGGCGGTATTTTTGTGATGGAGGCCGGTTCCGTGCTTTTGCAAGTGGCGTCCTACAAACTGCGCGGCGGCAAACGCATTTTTCTCATGTCGCCGCTTCACCATCATTTTGAATTGCTCGGCTGGCCGGAGTCCAAGCTCGTCGTGCGTTTCTGGATTCTCTCCGTGCTCTTCGCCCTCGCCGGGCTGGGCACTTTGAAACTGCGCTAATCTACATTTTCCCATTGCCATGAACATTCCCTCCGCCATCGCCCTTGCCGCACGCCGCCCAGTGGCTGTGCTGGGTTTTGGCGTGAGCGGCCAGGCGGCGGCCTTGCTGCTGCGCCAGTGCGGTTGCGGGGTCGAGGCCTACGACGAAAAAGCAGTACCCGGGGTGCGGGCCGACTTTAGCGTTACCGAAGCGAAGCGCCACGACCTTGTCATATACAGCCCGGGTTTCCGTCAGGACCATCCTTGGCTGGTCGCGGCGCGTGCCGCTGGTTGCCAATGTTTGGGTGAATTGGATTTCGCGTCTCTGTTTTGGCAGGGCACACTCATAGCCGTCACCGGCACCAACGGCAAAACGACTCTCACCGAATTTCTCGCCACCGCGCTCCGCCGCCAGGGCATTTCTGCCGTCCCGGCGGGCAATATTGGCCATCCGCTTTCCCGCCTCGATGACTTGGGGGCCACGCAAGACCGCACCGCCGTGTGCGAAATAAGCTCCTTTCAGGCCGAAGGGTTGCAATACCTTCGTCCCCACGCGCTGTTGTGGACCAATTTCGACGAGGATCACCTTGATCGTTATGCGGTTCTCAAGGATTACTTCGACGCGAAATGGAATTTGGTCGAACGCCTGGCGCAACCCCGGCTGATAGTTGGGGTGAGCGTGGTCCAGGCCGCGGCGAAGTTTGGCAAAAAATTGCCTCCGCATACGGTCGTCGTTACCCGCGAAGGCGCAAAAAACCTTGTACCCGCCGGTTCTATTTTTGATTCCTACCCGCAAAGCGAAAATTATCTCGTCGCGCGTGCTTTCTGGGAACAAGAGGGCTATCCGCTCAATGTCTTGGAGGAAACCGCGCAATCCTTTTCCACCCGGAAGCACCGTCTCGCGCGCGTTGCGGAGTGGGAGGGCGTCACTTATTGGAATGACTCCAAAGGCACCAATTTCCATGCCACGCTCGCCGCGCTCGAAACGTTTTCCAATCCGGTCGTTTGGATCGGCGGAGGCAAATCCAAAGGTGGGGACATCGAGGGCTTTGCCGGGCGCGCCGCTGCTCGGGTGCGCGAGGCGTTTCTCATCGGCGAGACCGCCGGCATCCTCGCCGCCGGGTTGCACCATCGCGGTGTCGCCGCCATCCAGTGCGAAAGCCTCCGCCAGGCCGTGCAAAAGGCCCACGAATCCGCCCGCCAGAGCACTCCCGCCCAGGTACTTTTCAGCCCCGGTTTTTCCAGCTTCGACATGTTTCACGACTACGCCGAGCGCGGTTTGGCCTTCGAGCAGGCGGTTTTGGGTTTGAAGGCCGCGCGCCCGGGCGTTATACACGAAGCATCCCCGGTCTGACGCCGCGGACCGCTTCCACCACCATCCAACCATAAAACATCGTTTTTAATCACAGGGAAATAATCATGAACACCCAACAGAAGAAATTCCTGGCCATTGCCGCCGTTGTGTCGCTCCACATTGCGGTCATTACACTCATGCTCGCGCAGCACGGTTGCAAATCCGGCATGCAAAAATCCAGCGCGCCAGATGCGATTGCCCCCACCCAGGCCCCCGCGCTCATGCCGACCCCGGCCCCCGCGCCCAGCCCCCTGGCTGCCGATGAAGCCGGCTTTGCCCCGCCCACCGCGCCCGCACCCGTTGTCCCCATGCCGGTTTTGACTCCCACGCCGGTGGCCCCTTCACCCGAGCCACTCACTTCCGTGACGGTAGTTAACACGCCTCCTCCCGTGGTGGTTACACCGCCCGCCGCGCCGAATGTGACTTATGTGGTTTCTGCGGGTGATTCGTTTTCCTCCATAGCCAGGAAAAATGGCGTTACCCAAAACGAGTTACTCGCTGCCAATCCCAAGATTACCAACCCCAACATGCTGCAACCCAAGATGGTCTTGGTCATTCCCGCCCACGCCGCAGCCACCGCTCCTGCCGCAGCCACCGACGCCACTGTTGATGCAAACAGCTACAAAGTCGTTTCCGGCGACACCGTGGGCAAGATCGCCGCCAAAAATGGCGTCAAGGCGGCGGATATCATGAAGCTGAACAATCTCACCGACACCACGGCCAAGAACATTCATCCCGGCCAGGTTTTGAAAATGCCGGCTGCGGGAACGTCCAGCGCCAGTCCAACAACTTCCACTGCCTCAATTCCCACGGCCAGCACACCTGCTACGCCCGATGTTAGCGCCGGTGCCGACTACAAAGTCCTCCCGGGCGACTCCGTGAGCAAAATCGCCGCCAAATATGGCGTCAAGGTGGCGGATATAGAGAAGCTGAATAATCTCACCGATACGACGGCGAAAAACATCCGCGCCGGCCAAACATTGAAACTGCCAGCTAGTGCCAGTGCTTCCACACCGGCACCCTCCCCGCAGGGCAATGTGGCACCGATGAATGTGACGCCCATGAATGTGACTCCCACACCCTCAGTGACGCCGACCACCGTCCTGCCCATGCCTTCCTCGACCACCGGCACCGCGCCGCCGATGACTTCCGTCACTCCGGCCAGCTGAACCCTTCCATCCTAATC
>DATHOB010000065.1:0-3822 GCA_035485355.1 Opitutales bacterium
TCGGTATAGCTGGGCGGAGGCACGGGGAAGAGCATTGAGTCCCCAATCAGCCAGGTCATGACCACCAGCCCGCCATAGGCGGCCAGCAAGGCGACAAAGATGATCATGAGCCAATCCAACATGACGGATCGTATAACAGGGAAATGCTTTTCTGCCCACAACAAATCCCGCCAAGCCCGGTTTATAGGAGTGGCGGCCCGGCGTTTTGCGGGTATTAACTTGCCGCCTGAATTCATCATGAGAAGAACCCATATTTTTTTCGCCGCCGGCGCGGTCGTAATTCTGCTGCTAAGCCTGGTGCTGCTCATGCGCATCATGAGCCACCTGTCCCGAATGCTTCCTCAACCGACTCCGGCCATGGTTGCGCCGGCCATGCACCCGGAAACTTCCGAACTGCTCGCACAAGCGCAGGCCGACTTGAAGAAACTTCCCGCAGAATATAAAATCGGGCCTTATTCCCAGGCGGCGGCGGATTTGCTGGCACTTCCGCGCAATGAGGCGGTGGACTTGCTCAAATATTTTGCCGTGACCAAGGACAGCGCGAAGACCAAGTATTTATGTTTGCTGCTGTTTGAGCTGACGGATGTTCCTGACTCGGGCCATCCCTTTGCAGGTCATACTTTAGTGGCTTATCTCGATGATATTCCATTCATCCTTGTCCGGCCCGATGGTTCGAATGCGCAAAAACTTTCCGATGGGCGGACATTTTTGAATTTCTGCCTGACCAAGGCAAAATGGACCACGCGCCACTACGCGCCGGTGACTCCCGAACAATTGCGCACCACGCTCGACAAATTGCTGGCGCTGAATATCTGGGCGGTGCCGTTTACCGATGAGGATAAAATGCATCTTTACGACGAGGCGGATTTGTTACCGAAGATTTAATTGACCGCGCCAAAATCATGTGGCCGAATTCGCAGAACGAAGCAACGCATCCAATTCCAACCATGCGGCCAGTGGCAAATCTTCGGCCCGGGCGCGGGGGTCGAGGCCGTGTTGGGGGAGTGATTCCAGCCAAGGGGCCAAGGCGGGTTGATCCGTGCGGCGGACGAGCGCGCCGAGTTGCTTACGGCGGTGGGTGAAGAATTCGCGAACCAATTTTTTCGTCGCGGGTTGAAACGCGCGGGCGGCGGCCTTGCGGTCGAGGCGCAGGAGCACCGAGTCCACTTTTGGTTCCGGATAAAAACATTTGCGCGAGACGGGGTGGCTGCCAGCGCGGGCAAAGGCGGCCTCGGTGAAGATTGAAATCGCGCCGCGCTCAGCGGTGCCGGGGGCGGCGGTGAAGCGCGCGGCGGCTTCGCGTTGCAGCATGAGCACCATGCGTTCAGGCAACGGGCCGGTGAGTAACGCATCCAGCCACGGTGTGCTGATGGCATAAGGTAAATTGGCGACAACTTTATAAGTTCCACTCTGTGCGGCAGGATGATTTTCTGGCAAGCCCGCGCGCGGGTGCTCCACGGCGTCACCTTCGAGCAGGTGGAATTTATCCGGATATTTCGGTGTGAGCGTCGCGCGCAAGTTTTGGTCGAGTTGGCGGTCCAATTCGACGGCGAAAACCTCGGTGCCTGCTTCGAGCATCGTTTCACTCAAGGTGCCGAGGCCCGGCCCGATTTCCACCACGACATCGCCGGTTTTTAATTCCGCCAAGTCGAGCGACTTCCGCACCAAATTTCCCTCGGTCAGAAAATTCTGCCCGAGGTTTTTCCGCGGCGCGATGCCCAATTGCGCAAGCAGCGCGCGGGTTTGGGTGGAGGTCAGGGGCATAGAAATTAAGAAGTAAGAATTAAAAATTAAGAAGTAAAATCCCGCACGCCGCCGCAGGTATGTATTTTTTAGTTCGTAATTTCTACTTTTTAAGTCGCGCTCACGCCTCGCTCAATTTCTTCAGCAGTTTTTCCGGGTCTTCGGCTTTCATCAACGCTTCGCCGACGAGAAGCGCCCGGGCTCCGGCGGCGCGGACGCGGGCGGCGTCTTCTGGCGTATGGATGCCGCTTTCACTTACGGCCAATACGCTTTTGGGAATTAGGGGCAAAAGTTGTTCCGAAATGGACAAATTGGTTTTGAATTCGACGGTGGTCAGGTCGCGATTATTCACGCCGATGAGCTTCGCGTCGTGGCGCAGGGCGCGATCAAGTTCGCGTTCCTCGTGGATTTCAAAGAGGGCGTCCAGACCGGCGATTTGGGCGGATTCGTGCAGGCGCTTGATCGTGTCGTCGTCCAAGGCGCGGACGATGATGAGAACCGCGCGCGCACCCGCCTCGGCGGCTTCGATGATTTGCACCGGGTGCAGCATGAAGTCCTTGCGCAAGCAGGGGACGTGACGGTTGGTGGTGACTTGAAATTCTACAACATCCCACAGGTCGCGCAACGAGCCGCCGAAGTATTTTTCATCGGTGAGCACGGAGATAGCGTGGGCGCCGGCGTTGGTGTAGCGGCGGGCCTGTTCGACGGCGTCGGCTCCGGCCTTGATGTCTCCGGCGGAGGGTGAGCGGCGTTTGATTTCCGCGATGACACCGAGGCGACCCGGTTGGTCGAGCGCCTGGGCAAAACTTGGGCCTGGGCGCTTGGACTCGCCAAAACGCGCCAGCTCGCGCTCGCGCACTGGGCGCAGGCGCGGCTCAATTTCGCGGCGCTTGTGTGCAATGATTTCGGCAAGTTTGTCCATGTTGGGCGGGATTCTTGGAAAGAATTAACAGAATTCGCGGAATTGGACAGAATTTTATCCGTGCCATCCGCGGAATCCTTGGTAAAACAGAAGCAACAAACATATATGAGTGCCATCGACGATTTGCGGGTGACCATGGCGCGGCTGCGCGGGCCGGGCGGCTGCCCGTGGGATATTGAGCAGACCCACCAGAGCATATGCGACTGTCTCGTCGAGGAAGTCGCCGAACTACTCGATGCCATTGACCGGAGCGATTTCCCCCATATGCGCGAGGAACTCGGTGATTTACTGCTACACGTCGTCATGCACGCGCAGATGGCGTCGGAAGCCGGGCATTTCAATTTTGACGACGTGGCGCGGGAGATAAACGAAAAGCTCATCCGCCGGCATCCACATGTGTTTGGCGACATGAATTTGCCCAACACCGAGGCGGTGCTCAATCAGTGGGACAAAATCAAAGCCGCGGAAAAGAAAAACGGGCCCACACCGGAAGGGTTGTTCAAGCACCTGCCCCCCAAACTCTCGGCGCTACTCTACGCCCGCGAAGTATTCAAACAAATTGAAAAGAAACGCCTGCCCGCCGAAGGGGTCGTGGATCGTGCCGCCATTGCCGCCCAAGCGAAGGGATTGGATGAAAAAACCGCGGGCAAAAAACTTTTTGAACTCGCCGCGGCCTGCCGCGAGGCGGGTATCGACCCGGAATCCGCCCTGCGCCGCCACACGCATTCCGTGTCCGACGCAGTTGAGGAACAAAGCCATGCCCGCGCATCGTGATGCCGGTTCATTCGACATGGTGGCCGTCGAAACTTCTGGCGGCCCATTACTGGTTCCGTGTGAAATCCGCCGTTCACCGCGTTCGCGTCGCATCCGCCTGAGTTTGGGAACGAGCAATCAAGCGGTGCTCAAAGTGCCGCTGCGCGCCAGTTTGCGTGAGGCGCTTGAGTTTTTGCGCAGCCAGGGCGATTGGCTGCAAAAACAAATGCAAAAAGCCCCGCCGCCGCAGACTTTGGCCGCGCACCTGGCCAAAACACCGCATCTTAGTGGCTTGGGGCGTGATTTCGAGCTGACGCTGAGCCAGACGAAGGCCAAACCGTTTTATGTGTATTCCGACAAAAGCGGCGAGGTGGTTTTCCGTTGTCCGACGGGCGAGGGTGGGG
>DATHOB010000066.1:0-7639 GCA_035485355.1 Opitutales bacterium
CTTATTTGGACAAGCCGGAGCCTTCGCTGGCCGTGGTCGGCGCGGTAGGAATATATTTGGCCGCGCATTTTTTGCGCCGATTACGCCAAAATGCCGCAGCCGATTGGCGGGGTGCGGTGGGTTGGCTGTTGCGTACAGTTGGCTGGCTGGTGGGGGGTTTTTTGGCCATCTGGCTGCCGGTGTTTATTTTTCTTTGGAGTCAGGGCGGCCTGGCTTACGCATTGCTCGGCGCGGATTATGTGCCCTATTCGGTCGTGCACAGTCCCTTCCGCCAATCCACGCTGACCTCTTATGTTGTGCAGGGCATTTTTGGGTCGGATCATCTCTGGGATAATTTCCTCAGCCAATTGGAAGCCGGCGCATGGTTGGTGTTAGACTGTGTGGCCTTGGTGGTGGCCACCCGGGGGTGGCACCGGCAAAAGCGATGGAGTGAAGGCTGGTGGACCATGCTTTTAGTGGTGATAGTTGTAGGCGCGGTGGGTGCCTATCTCGGTTATCGGGCCAATTATTGGGTGGATATCGGCCATGCTTTGGTGTTTCCCGTGACGGTGGCCGCGCTGGGGGCGGTGGGTTGGTGTGTATGGCGGGCGTGGCGGCCGGGGGAAGATATTTCCCGTCCGCTGGTGCTGGCAGTGGTGGGCGTTGCAGCGAGTTTGATGCTGGTGCGCATTTTCTTAAAAGGCACCATTGGGCATTATGGATTTTACCTGATGCCTTTGGCTGCATTATTTTGCATTCATTGCGTGATGGTGGAGGCGGGTCGGCCTCGCATAGGAGAAGGAAAGCCCAACGCGCTTCTTCCAATGGTTTTTTCGTTGCTGGTGTTGTTTGGCGCTGGCTGGCTGGCGCGGGGAAATTTAAGTGTTTATGCGGTTAAAAATTATCCGGTCGGCTCCGGGCGCGATCGTTTTTACACTTTTTCCCCGGATGATTTTGCGGATGGGTACATGCTCAATACCATGATCCAGATGTTCCACGAGCAAACCCCCGGAGCTAAAACCCTGGCCGCATTTCCGGAGGGGATTGCAGTAAATTATCATTTGCGCGTGCCGACGCCGCTGGCGGAACTGGAGTTTAATCCGTCGTCACTCAGCTATGTCGGGCCGGAACACATCCTGGATGAATTGCGGTCCCATCCGCCGGAAGCGGCATTTTTATATTACCGGGATTTCTCGGAATATGGCGTTAAGGCCTTTGGCGATAGCCCGGCGAGTGGCAGCGGGATCGTCGACTGGCTCAAGGCGAATTATATCGCCGCGGAAATTATTCAGCCCACCGCGGGAATTCCCCATGACCATGACGTGGTCTTGTTGGTGCCACGTACTGCGGCAAGTGTGCCGGAAAAACCCTGAGCTTCCGCGTCAGATTTGATTGAGAAGAATTTCAATTCGCCGCATGCGCCACACTTTCGGTGATCTGTTTCGCTTTGGCCGCGGCGCGGGCTTGCTCAGTTTGCAGGCGTAGTTGGCCGCAGGCGGCGGCGATGTCGTGGCCCTTTTCGCGCCGTAAAGTCACGGGCACGCCGGCGTGGCGCAAGATATCCGCAAAAACATCCTGCCGTTCCACACTCGGGCGTTTCCACGGCAGGCCTTCGACTGTGTTGTAGGGGATGAGGTTGACGTGGGCGTGCAAGTCGCAGGCGATTTTCGCCAACTCGCGCGCTTGCGTGGTGCTGTCGTTCACTTCGGCGATGAGAATGAATTCCAGTGTGACCATGCGCCCATGTTTTTCCGCAAAGCCACGCACCGCCGGGAGCAATTCCGCCAACGGGTATTTCCGGTTGATGGGCATGATTTGCGAGCGCACTTCGTCCGTCGCCCCATGCAGGCTGATCGCGAGGCGGAAGCCGAGCGGCTCATCGGCCAGGCGCGTGATTTCTGGCGCGAGGCCGGAGGTCGAGATGGTGATGCGCCGCGCGCCGAAGTGCAGACCCCATTCGGCGTTCAGGATGCCGAGCGCGCACAATAGATTTTCATAATTGGCCAGCGGCTCGCCCATGCCCATGACGACGATGTTGTCGAACGAAACCAGTTCCGCGTGGGCGCGCGGTGTGCGGGCGTCCTCCTGCGCGCAGACGGCGAGCAGTTGGGCGACAATTTCACCCGCGTCCAAATCACGTTTCCACCCCGCCAGGCCCGAGGCGCAAAAACGGCAACCATATGCGCAGCCGACTTGGGTGGAGATGCAAATTGTTTTGCGCGAGCGGTCCGCGCCCACCCCTTCCATGGGCGCACGGATGACCACGGTTTCAATCAATGCGCCATCCCGCAGTTCGAGCAATAATTTGTCCGTCACGTCGGTGGAAGTCTTGGTAATGACGAGTTTCGCGGGTGCCAGGTCGAAAGTTTCCCCCAGCCAGGCGCGCAGACTTTGGGGCAAATTGGACATCTTCGCCGGGTCGATCACCCGCTTTTTGTACACCCATTCGAGAATTTGTTTTGCGCGAAACGCCGGCTCGCCTTGCGCAGCCAGCCGTGCGGTAAGCGATTCGAGCGTCTCGCCAAAGAGGATGGGTTTGGGAACCAAGGGCGTCATGGTAGTCAAATGTGAACCTTAATTCAGCATCGCCAACAAGGCGATTTTAAACATTGGTAAATGACCGAAATATCCGCTCAAGTTTAAAATATGTTATTGGTTTTCAATAACTTTCACATCTACGCCGGTTAGCACGCTTTTTGCTAAGAGTGTGCGGAGCGGGACTTAATTAGGGTGTTTTTAAGGCGATATTTTGGGGTAAAACCCTAGATAATGCCTTGCTAACTCAGCCAGACCGAACAACATAGCCTTTTTTTATGTCCATCCGGAGATTATTCGAGTTTCTACATCATCGCCGGGTTTTGAATCAGACCGCATTTGTGGTCATCATCACGGCAATATATATATGGATGATTCAGGACCACAGCGAATGGGTCAAGGGCTTTGAGAATTCGATGTTAACCCTGCGAACGGAAATCGAACCGCCCCGAGTTGCACCCGATGACGTTGTCATCATCACCATCCATAATTACACTTTCAGCACTTTGCTCCAAATGAGCGGGGATGATGCGACCCGGGCGCGTCTGCCCGAACTCAGGTTTTGGAGTGTTAACTGGCCGTGGGACCGCCGCTTGTGGGGCGACTTGACCGATCGCTTGATGGGTGCGGGGGCAAAGTTTGTCGCCTACGACTTGGTGTTCAACGGTCCCACCCCGGGCGACGCCGCTTGCGGCCGGGTGTTCGCAAAGTACTGCAATCCGGAGTATCCCGAGCGCGACAAACTGGCGATCGCCGCCCAGTTGGGTGGCACCGTCCCCGGAAGTGACGAAATTATCGAAGGGCCAGAGGCCCCGCTGACGGCGGGCGTCGGCCAGGATATCGTCGGCTTGATCAAGTTGGAACCCGAGGACGGATTGGTGCGCGGCATAAAACATTTATATGATTTAAGCTCGTTGGACATGATTGCGCGCATGCGCAACCCCAATGCGGTGGTGCACAATGATTACTCGCTAAGTTGGATTGCCGCCGAGCGGGTTTTGGGTAAAGCACCGGAATGGGACCCCACCAGCGGCGCGCCCATGCTGCTGAATTATTATTCGCCGAGTTACACGCCGGATGACCAGAATGAAGCGGAAGCCCAGGTTTTCCATGAAATTCCACTCGAAGATGTGCTGTTGAATTGGGACAAAAAATATGAGAACGGCAAATATTTCGAAGGCAAAGTGGTCTTTGTCGGTTCGGATGCGGAAACCCGCTTCGCGGACTTTTATGACACTCCGTTGAAACAGAATGTGCCCGGAGTGGAAATTCAGGCCACCGCCTATGCCAATCTGGTTCATCACGAATGGTTGGTGCCCGCGCCGGACTGGATGGTGCTGGCGCTGGCACTCGACATGGCCGCACTGGCTTTGGCCGTGTCGCTGTACGTGCATTCCGTCCTGGTCAAAATGGGTTTGTTTGTCAGTCTCGGCGCGTTTTTTCTCGTGGTGACGCAGCATCTGTTTTGGTCGGATTTGTTTGTCATCCCGGTGGCGGGAGCGGGCTTCATCCTGATCAGCATGGGTGTGTTTGGCACGTTGTATGACTATGTTCTCGGTACCTATGAACGGCAGCGCATGCTCGGCATGTTCGAGAGCATGGTGTCGCCCGGCGTGGCCGGGTTGCTGCTCAGCCATCGCGGCGATTTTGAAAAACGCCTCGTCGGCCAGCGCCAGGAGGTGGTGATTTTGTTTGGCGATATCCGCGGCTTTACCACTTGGAGCGAGAAGGTCGGCCCCGAAGCATTGGTTGCGCAATTGAACGAGCATCTCTCCGCCATGGTGAACATTGTCCAGGAGGAAGGCGGCACCGTGCAAAAATACATTGGCGACGCCCTCATGATCGCCTGGGGCGACGTGCGCGCCCAGGCGCCGGCGGACGGCGCGGAGCATGCCGTGCGCTCCGCCTTGCGCATGCAGGTGGCACTGCAAAAGCTCAACGAAACCTGGCGCACCCAGCCCGGACGCGAACAATTATCCTTCGGCATTGGCATCAATCACGGGCCGGGAGTCGTCGGGCGTATTGGTCACCCGCGACGGCAGGAGTTCACCGTCATGGGTGATGCGGTGAATCTCGCCGCACGGTTGGAGAGCGCAACGAAACAATACCGTCAGCCCATTTTGGTCGGTGAATCGATTTATGAAATGACCAAAGAGCTCTTCATCTACCGGTTGGTGGATAAAATGATCGTGAAGGGCCAGTCGCACGCCGTGCGCGTTTACGTGCCGCTGGGCGAAATGGGCGCGACCCCGCCGCCCGGCTTGGCCGCTTATGATCGCGCCATAGAGGCCTATTACACCCGGGACTTTGCCGGCGCCGCCGAGCTCTTTCGCACCGCCAACGCCCAAATGGGCGGCGGGGATGTCCTCTGCGGCAATTTTCTTGAGCGTTGTGCCTATTACCGGCAATCCCCACCGCCGCCCGATTGGGATGGCATTTGGACTTTAAAGGAAAAATAAGCCACCAACCGTAAAAATTCGAATTCTTGACTCATTTCGAAAACGTTATTGAAGCAACACCGTATTTAATATAACATGACTTGGATGCATTTGACGACAGTGGGGACAGCGGTGAAACACCGCAGCGATGCCATCCGGCGGCTCTCCGGGTTGGCAGTTGGGACGTTCCTCCCGTTGGCCATGCTCGTCCCTGTCCTCCAAGCGGCAGACTCCCCAGTCGCAACTCCGGCCGCAGCAACAGCCACGGCCACCCCGCCCATCGTCAAAGCCGTGGACGACACCTCCGGCGACATCAAACATCTCGAGGGCACCAATTTCACCTTGGATTATCCTGCCAGTTGGAATTTGGACGACCGGGCCAAGGATTACGACAAAGTTGACAAAAATAATTTTCGGCTGGCTTCGCCGGGGCACAGCTACATTCAATTTACTATTTTGCCCAAAATTGATACCGCCGGAAAAATTGTCAATGACACGGTGAAAAAACTCGACGGCCCGGCCATCACCACTTTGGCCAAAACCACCCTAACGGATTGGGGCAACTACAAGGGGCAAGGTTTTTACTTGAAGGGCAAAATTGTCGGCACGTTTCCTGGCGGCATCAAGGTCTTTGTGTTCAGCACTCCGCACTTCAACGTGCAAATCATCGAGTATTTTTTTTCCGATGAATTAAATGAGCTGAAAGACGACATCGACCACATCAGCCAGCATTTTGTCATGAAGTGAGCCGGTACGGGTGCCCGGGACAGGATTTGAACCTGCAAGACCTTTCGGCCAAGTGATCCTAAGTCACTCGCGTCTGCCAATTCCGCCACCCGGGCGGGGAGCTGAAGCAGAAGTTTGCAGCTGGAAGGCGGAAGTTACAAACCCGAAGTGGGAACAAAAAAGTCGAGCGAAGCGATGAGATTTTCGGATAAAGGTCGAATCGGTGGGAATTCCTGGTCGGGTGGGGTGTTATCTCCTTCTTGACGCCCGACAGGACGGACGGCAGATTCGCGGGCGTGCCACTCCGGATGTCTCGGTCGCCGCGCCTAGCGGCTTGGTTGTTCCTGGCCGCGCTCCTCGGCGCGGGGGCGACCCTGTCCCCCTCTATCGTCCGTGCCGATCCCCCGCCGTTAATCATTCCCTCGTCGGAGCCCGCCCCGCAATCTGCGCCCACGACGAAGGCGAATTCTACCAGTGCCACTTCCACCGCCACGCCTGATTTTGGCACGTTGAGTGTCGCGCCGGATGGCAAGATTGAGGATTTGGGCAACGGCCAATACAAAGCGGAGAAGGACGTGGACTGGAAGACACCGGAATTTGATTTGCAGGCCAGCATGACTTTGACGCTCGACAAAAACACCGGCCAAGGCGCGGCCGAAGGTGATGTAGTGCTGGCTCAATCCGCCATGCGGGTGCTCATGCGCAAAGTGCAGTTCGACACCCAGCAAAACACCATCGCGGCGGACGCCGTGCGCCTCGGAAAAGCCCCCGCGTATATGGATGCCGGCAGCTTCACCATGTCGAAGGACGCCGCGAGCATGACCGACACCACGATTTTCTTCGGCGAGCCCGACCCCTTTGGCCTCAACGTCCATTCCCCGAGCGCAACGTATTATGGGAACACCGGCGATGTCGTCCTCCATGGCGCGACGGTGCGCCTCGGCGCCTGGCCGATTTTTTATGTGCCCAGCTACACCCAGGGCCGCGTGGACCAGCCGCCACTGAGCATACTCGACCACTTCGGCTACCGCAACGACCTCGGCGCCTATATTCAAACAACGACGTTCTACACCAAAAATTCGTCGTTCGAGCCCGGGGCACTGCTGGATTATTACAGTAAACGCGGTGTGCTGGCCGGCCCTGCGCTGAAATACGACACCACTGGCGACGCCAATTGGGGTCAGGATGGCACGCTGGAATCCGGCTATATCCACGACTACGGCAACCGCGGTTTGGATATTTCAAACAATACCATCCCGACCGACCGGTTTTTTGTGGACTGGCAGCATCAAGGCACGCTGGGCGGCAAGGTGGATGTGACGAGCACGATGTCCTGGTGGAGCGACTCGAACGTCCTGCGTGATTTTCGCCAGAGCACCTGGCAGAACAACCAGTTGCCGGACAATTTCGTCGAAGCCAGCACCCGCGCGCAAAATTCACTCACCTCGTTGTTTGTGCGCTACAACCCCGATAATTTTGAAGTCGTGCAGCAGCGTCTGCCCGAAGTGCGGTACGATTATTTTCCCACGTCGGTGGGTAAAACGGGAATTTATCAGGAAGGCTTTGCGGATTACGCGCAATTGGATCAGCAAAACTTCAATGGCACGCCGACTTTGCACAGCAACCGCATCGACGGCTATTACGGCTTACGCCGGCCCTTCAACCTGGGCGACGGGGCGACTATCACGCCGGTGGCGGGCGGTCTTATCACGCAATATCAGGACACGTTAAACGACCAAGGCACATTCACGCGCATGCTCGGCCAGGTCGGGTTCGACGGCGAAATGCGGATGACGGGCCGCTGGGACTACACCAACGAAACCTGGGGCATCAACGGCCTGCAGCATGTTTTACGGCCCGTGATCATGTACCGCTACATTCCCGCCGCGCAACAGGGTCAGGGCCTCATCCCGGTCATTGACCAGGACATCTCCTCGAGCTACCCGCCAATTTATGATCTG
>DATHOB010000067.1:0-3296 GCA_035485355.1 Opitutales bacterium
ATCGCAATGCAGTTTTCCGTCCATGATGAAAATGCGGCTCCAAACGATGGGGCCGGGTTTGCTGATGCCTTTGAGCGTGCCGCCGCCAAGGCGAAAATACATGGGCGGCTGCCGTTCGCTGGTCGCGCCTTTCCAACCGCCAACAAAGTGAGCGGGCGGCGCGGCACCGGAGATCAGGAGCACCCAGACGAATTCGTCGAAACCGTCGCTCTGATACTGCTGGCCCCAACGCAAATCGTGCAGTGTGTTCTCCGGCGGATAGCCCAGCTTGCGCCAGAGGTGGTAGGTGAGCAATCCATCCAAACCGGCGCATTCATCGACTTCGTTGAAATGCGGCAGCGCTTCGGATTTGTAGAGCACGCGGCCGGTGCGCGGGCAGGAGACGGGCGGTCGGTCCATGTTGTTGAGCGTACCCTCAACGAGATCGCTGGCAGGCGCGAGATCTTTCAAACCCTGTTGATATTGAATGCCAATCGTGGCGCAGCCAAAGTCATCGGCAATGCGCAACGCCGCGATGTACATTTTGCATTGCTGCAGCGTTTGGGCGCGCGTTAGTTCGGTTTCTTCGTTCTTGCCCCATTTAAACGTCACGCCCTTTTTCACGTACCATTGCAGCACGGCGCGGGCTTCGGTATCAGTCACCTGTTGCATGGCGGCGAAGAGCGCGGATTGGCTCAAGCGCTCCTTGAAAAGGCCGGTGGGATGAAGAAGTTCGTCGGGAATGATGGCGTTGAACATGCCCATGCAGCCTTCGTCGAAAACCCCCATGATGGCTTTGCGCTCTTTGAATTGCCGGGCGAAGTCGCGTCCGATCTTTTCCTCCGCGGTCGGCAAACCAACACCGGTCAAATCGCGCACGTGGCTTTGTTCGTGAATGAGCGAACCGGTGCCGAGCCATTTGCGCAGGCCGTTTTGAAAAAAGTCGTCCGTGAAATCCTCGCTCCATAGAGAACTGTAAGCGATGCCGGCCTTGGTCAGGGAGCCGTTGAGATTCAACATGCCGACCAAACCCGGCCAGGTGCCGCTCCAATTGGCGACCGTTAGAATAGGGCCTTGATGAGTGAACAAGCCTGGGAGGACATGGTGGCTGTATTGCCAGACCGATTCAGCGACAATGAGAGGAGCGCGGGGATCCAGATGGCGAAAGACTTCCATGCCCATTTTCTGGGAATCGATGAAACCGTGCTTCTTGGCGGGATCGAATTTGTGAGCGCGCACGAGACTCCAACCTTCGCTCTGCAGTGCTTTGGCCAGGAGAGCCTCCATGTGGGACTGGACGGGCCAGCATTTTTGATTGGCGCTGAGGCGGAGGTCGCCACTGGCCATGAGGTAAGCGTGCCGTGAGGGCAGTGATTTGAACGGCATATTTGCGATAACGTTTTAAACTTTGTGTCACACTGACTGCGTTCAGATGAACGATATTCAATGGATTTTACGAGGTGGAGCATGGAATTGGCCAGCAAAATGACGGTGACAACAGATGGAGAACGCACCACGGACGCGCCCGAAATCAGAACCAAGCCAAAACAACCAGTTGCACGATCGCGACAAACGGCTATCTTAGGGTTATGGATTGGCAGAAGATTGCAGCCCTGAGCGTGGTCGCGGTGACCACGGGTTTTTTTCTCAGGGCGAAGTTGCGCCGGCGCAAATTCAGTTTTGAGCACGACACCCATTGCGGTTGCACAGCCGCCGGTGCCGGCGGGGCGAGAACGTCCATCATCTTCAGCGCGCGCAAGGGCGAGCGAGCCAAGATCATCATGAAAAACACTTAACTCGCAAAAATCTGCGTCATTGCCCCTTGCATAAAACATCATCCTCAACTATCCTCCTCCATTGCCATGCATAAGATAAGTTCCACCTTGCATTTTGCCAAACGGCGACTGTCCATGACCCGAGATCACGAAACTCACTGGGCGCCCAACACCGATGTCTATGTCGCCGATACCGGGATCGTCATTAAAGTCGAACTGGCGGGCATGCAGCGGGAAAACCTGGAGTTGACAGTCGAAGGCAACAGCTTGCGCGTCAGCGGCCAGCGGCCCGACGGCTGCCGCTCGGGGCACTGCAAATTTCTGGTCATGGAAATCGATTACGGCGCTTTTGAAACGGTCATCGAAGTGCCCGAAGGCTTTGACGTGAGCCGCGGCAAGGCAGTGTATCAAAATGGTTTTCTGCGCGTAGACATCCCTTATCTGGCGGCCAATTCCCCCGGCTCGGTCGCGGACGGGGATGATTGAATTTGGGCATGACCACTCCGGAAACTGAATTCATCAGTATCCTGGGCGCCGGAGGCGGGGCGGATGCCACGGGCACCAAGGTATGGTCCAAATCTCTCCCCGAATCGCTCCCCATCCTGGGCTTGTCCGACATCGTCATCTTTCCCGGCACTGTAACGCACTTGCTGGTGGAAACGGCCCCCAGTATCCGGCTCATTGATGACGTGGTGGCGGGCGACCGTTATTTGGGTCTGGTCTTGCAACGCAATCCGGAAACGGAAAACCCCGCTCCCGCCGATCTATTTTCCTTTGGCTGTGCGGGACGCGTCCTCAAGATGCTCAAGTTTCCCGATGGAAGCGTCCGCGTGGCGGTGGAAGGATTGCGCCGCTTTCGCATCCTTAGCTACACCTCGCAGTCGCCATATTTGGTGGCCCAAACTGAAAAATTCAAGGACGTGGCCGACGATTCCTTAGAGTTGACGGCCTTGACCCGCAACGCCGAGCGCGAATTCCAGGAGATCATCAAGCTGTCCCCGACTCTGGCCGAGCAAGTCAAAGTGGCCGCGTTGAACACCGAGGAACCGGGCAAGCTGGCCGATCTGATCGCCGCCAATTTGAACCTCAGCTTGGAGGAGCGTCAACATCTGCTGGAGATGCCTGCGGTCAAGGACCGTCTGACGCATTTGCTGCCCTTGCTCAGCCGCGAATTGGAAGTGCTCAAGCTCGGCTCCAAAATCCAGAACGAGGTCGTCACCTCCATGTCCAAGAACCAGCGCGATTTCTTTTTGCGCGAGCAAATTCGCGCCATCCAGCGCGAATTGGGCGAGGTGGAGCCAGGAGCCGCCGAAGCCAAAGAACTGCGCGAGCAGATCGAGCAGAACAACCTGCCGGAAGAACCGAAAAAGGTCGCACTGAAGGAACTGGAGCGCCTGCAGCAAATGCCCGTCGCCGTGGCTGAATACACGATGACGCGCAATTACCTTGATTGGTTGATCTCGATGCCCTGGTCCAAATTTACCGAGGACAAATTGGACCTGGCCGACGCCAGCCGGCTGCTGGACGACCAGCATTTCGGCC
>DATHOB010000068.1:0-5729 GCA_035485355.1 Opitutales bacterium
ATTTTTGGGAAAATGCGCGATACCGGCGCGGTACGGCTGCCGGGCAGCAGCAAAATGGGGCCATCCGGCGCATAACTCACGGGCAACTTATGTTCGGGCGCGGCAAAGGGATGGCCGACGAAATCCACCGGCAAATGAGTGTCGGCAAAACACTTGGGCTCAAAGGGGAAAATTACCGCCAGTGCATCCAGCCACTTCGCCATCGCAAAGCGCCGTTTCGATTTCCATGCCCAGATTTGCGGGGAGATGTAATAGAGTATGGGTATTTTTGCGCCCAGCCGTTTACCTGTTCCCAGCGCAAATTGCTTTTCTGCCAAGCGTTGGTTAAAGAACATCTTTTTCGCCAAGCGCAGGTTGAAGCCGGGATAATCCACCAGCAGCACTGCGCGCGGCTGGTGCTGGTTAATCCACGCCAGCGTTTGCGCAAACACCGAACGAAAGAAAAAGTAATTTTTCAGCACCTCAATCAGGCCGACGACTCCATGCGCGCTCAAATCAAATAGTAAAAATGCCCCGGCTTCCTGTAATGCCGGGCCGCCGAGCGCCGCGACGCGCACTCCCGGTCGCCGCGCGCGCAAATCCCGCACCAGTCGCGCCGCATGATCATCCCCCGAGCGTTCTCCGGCAATGATAAGCACATCCGGCGGCGGTTCGCCGGCGGGCCAGGGTACCAGGGTGGGGAGGGAGGAGTTCACCGCAAAGGATTAAGGCGCCAAGATTTTATCCACGAATGGACACGAAAAACAAACCTCTCTTTCAACGCATGAAAATATTCGTGTCCATTCGTGGATAAAAAATTTAGCTTCGCGGCCTTGGCGTCTTCGCGGTGAATCATCACAATCCGCCCGCCTTGATTTGTGCGGTAATTTTCAACGCGATATCCAGCGCGAGTTTGCCAAATTGCACGTCAATCTTCGGTGTTTGCCCGGTGCGCACACTTTCGACAAATGCCGCGAGTTCCAGTTTCAGCGGCTCTGTCTTGGGCACGGAGATTTCCTCGCGCTTAAGTCCCATTCCCATCCAGCGCACGAAGTGGCCGGAGCAATTGTCGAAATCCACGGACATATACCCCGCGCGCTGGAATATCCGCCATTCCCGCGCGCGTTTTTTGCTCAGGCGCGACACGTTCAGGTCGGCCACGCAACCGTTTTCAAACACGAGTCGCGCATTGGCGATGTCCATGTGCGGGGTCAGCACGGAAAATCCGGCGGCGTCCATGCGCTTGACTGGCGAGTCCACTAGCTTCAACGCCAGTCCGATGTCGTGAATCATCAAGTCCAGCACCACGTCCACCTCCTGCACGCGCGGGTTCACATAGCCCTCGTGCGCGCTCTCCGCGTCGGTGGCATTCGGGTCGGGGATGAGGGGGGCAAGGCGCTCGGTGCGAATGAAGCGCGGCAATTTCACGTTCGCCTCCATATACGCCATCACGGGGTTGAAGTGCTCGATGTGCCCGACTTGCACGATGCGGCCCGCGGCCTGCGCGGCGGCGGCGATTTTCTCGGCCTCCTCCATCGTCGCGCACAATGGCTTTTCGATGAGCAAGTGGCAGCCCGCGGCCAGCAGCGGCAGCGCCACGGTGCAGTGGTGGTTCGTCGGCACGACGACGCTGACAACTTGGCAAGCCTTGCCCAGTGCTTCCACTGTGTCGAACACCGGGCACTGGTGCCGCGCGGCGATTTCGGCGGCGCGGGCGGGGTTGGTGTCGTAAACCCCGGCGAGGACGACGCCGGGCAGTTCGGTGTAAACGCGGGCGTGGTGCTGGCCAAGATAGCCAACGCCGGCCACGCCAGCGCGCAAAGGGGCGGGTTCAGGCATAGGTGATGGGCCTATTTATCCACGAATGGGCGCGAATAAGCACGAATTTTTTTCAATTTTTATGAGTGTCCTTTCGGGTCTATTCGTGGATAAACTTCGGGTTCAATGATCCCCTACAAAATCAGCGTGCTGGTGTTTCTGCGCGATAACGCAGGGCGGCTGCTGCTCATCCAGCGCAGCAAAGCGCCCAATCAGGGCTGCTGGAGCCCCATCGGCGGCAAGCTTGAGATGGGCTTGGGTGAGTCGCCCTTTGAATGCGCCATCCGCGAAACTGCCGAGGAGGTCGCTTTGGCGATTACCGAGCAGGATTTGCATCTCTTCGGCTACATTGCCGAAAAAAACTACGAGGGCAACGGCCACTGGCTGATGTTTCTCTTCGATTGCGCCAAAATTCTTCCGGCTTTGCCCGCCACTGGCGATGAGGGCGAGTTCGGCTTCTTCACCCGCGCAGAAATCGACCACCTCCACACCCCGCCGACGGATCAAGCCCTGGTCTGGAAATGGTATGACCAATACCGCACCGGGTTCGTCGCCCTCCGCGCCAATTGCATGACCGGTGAGGATTTGAATCTCGTGGTCGAGCAGGCGATGAAGGGATGACTTCACCCTCCACGCTTGGACTTCATCTTGGTCACGTCATTGCTCGTCAAATAATCAAAACCGCGTTTCTTCCAGGTCGCCACTTCCGCCGGGGAGTCGACTGTCCACACGGACAATATCGCCGCGGATTCGCGCAGTTTGGCATATTGCTCGTCAGTCAGCGCCCAGGTGCGGTTCTGGCCGATGCCGTCGAGATGTTTGGCGCGGATGGTCGAAAGGATTTTCCCAAACACATGGGTCGACGGTTTTTTATTCAGTAGCAGCAGCGCGCGCCACATCGGCCGCACTTTTTTGATTTTTCGAAGCGTCACCTCGTCAAAACTCATAATGACCACGCGCGCCGCGGGAAAGCCCGTTTCCACGGTCGGCTGGAGCACTTTGTCCAATTCCGCCAGAATGGCATCGGATTCGCGTGATTTCAACTCGACGAAAATCTCCGCGGATTCGCCCAGCACTCCCAGCGCTTCGCTCAGTTCCGGGATGCGCTCGCCCGCATATTTGGCGTCTTTCCACGAGCCGACATCGAGAGTTTTGAGCACTGCCAGCCGCTGGCGGTTGGCGGTGTGAATCGGCTGGCCGGGGGCGACGCGCCGGGTGTCCGGGTCGTGCAGCACGGCGAGCTTGTTATTGCGCGTCACCCGCACATCGACTTCGACGCCGTCGGCGCCTTGTTCAACGGCCAGCCGAAGGGCAGCCAACGTGTTTTCCGGGGCGTGGGCGGAGGCTCCGCGATGGGCGATGAATTTCAAGCAGTTAGAATTGAATTCACCGCAAAGACGCCAAGAACGCAAAGGTTATTCTTGGCGAACTTCGCTTCTTTGCGGTGAATGGCTATTTCAATTTTTTCCGAATGGCCTCGGGCAGCGGCGCGGGCCGGATTGTGCCTTTGAGGCGCGAGACATGCACGGTCGTGATTTCACCGGTCGCGGAAAGATGCGGACCGCCGCGTCCGTTGAGCCGCCAAATTTCAAAACGGTATGCGACGCTGCTCGCGCCGATTTTTTTTACCCACAGGCGCGTCTCCACCTTGTCGCCAAAGCGCAACGGGGCGAGGAATTCCGCGCTTACCGCCGCGCGCGGCCAGCCGGAGTTTCTCACCGAGTCCACCGCCAGCACCGGCACATCGCGCTCGTGCAAAAACGCCAGCTCCGCGCCCTCCATCCAGCGGAAAAGATTGGTGAAATGCACCAAGCCCGCGGCGTCAGTCTCGTGAAACTCGACGGCGCGCTGTTGGATGAAATTGGGAGATTCGGATTTTTTAACCACGGATGCCCAAAACTTTTATCCACGAATGGACACGAAGGGGAGCGAAAAATATAAATAATATTTGTGTCCATTCGTGGATAATTGCTTTCTGCCTCATTCCACCGGCAGCTCCTCGCGTTCGTCAATCAAGTCCACCTGGTGGTCCCACAGGCTTGCGTAGCGCCCGCCCGCCGCGCGCAATGCGTCATGCGTGCCTTGTTCGAGGATGCGTCCATGGTGGAGCACGACAATGTTGTCCGCCTTGCGCACCGTGGACAGACGGTGGGCGACGACGAGGACGGTGCGCTCGCGCATCAAATTTTCCAGCGCCCGCTGGATTTGCCGCTCGGTGATGGTGTCCACGCTGGCCGTGGCCTCATCGAGGATGACGACTGGCGGATTCTTCAGCAGCACGCGCGCGATGGTCAGGCGTTGTTTTTCCCCCTGCGAGAGGCGGATGCCCTTTTCGCCAATGTTCGTGTGGATGCCCTTGGGGAGTGCGCGCACAAAGTCGAGCGCCGACGCACCTTCCAGCGCCGCCATCATGGCTTCCTCACTGACGTTGGGGCGCACGAGTGCCAGATTTTCCGCGACCGTGCCCTCGAATAAAAACGGATCCTGGGCTACGAAGCCGACCTTGGCGTGCACCTCGCGCAAATCCAATTCGCGAACATCAATGCCGCCAAGCAAAACTTGGCCGCCGGTTGCGTCGTATGCGCGCATCACCAGGTTGGCGATGGTGCTTTTGCCCGCGCCGGTGTGGCCGACGAGCGCCGTCACCCGTCCCGCGGGAATTTCGAGTGAAAAGTTATCCAGCACCGCCGGGCGCCCTTGGTAGGCAAACGACACATTTGCAAACTTCGCCCCCAACGGGCCGGCTGGCAACGGGGTAGGGTGAGGCGGGCTGGCAATTTCAATTGGGTGGTCTAGTATTTCAAACACCCGCTCGCCCGATGCCCGCCCCTGGCTTATCCACTGGTTAATCTGGTGCAATTGCCCGACTGGCTCGTAGAGCAAACCCGCATACATCACAAACGCGACTAATTGAGGAAAGGAAAACGCGCCGGGATCAGCACCCGGATTCACCGACATCATCCAGCCGCCGACGCCGAAGATGGCGACCAAGCCAAGGTTGGTCACAAACGTCGTACCCGGTCCGTAAATGGACCACGCATACATTGCTTCGAGGGTCGCGGCGCTCATGGCTTTGGCCTTTTGCAGGAAGCGCCGTTCCTCGTGCTCTTGCAGTCCGAAAGTTTGGATCAGGCGGTTGCCTTGGATATCCTCGACGAGCAGGCTGTTCAAATCACTGGCCGTTTCACGGACGCGTTTCCAGCGCCGGTTCGAGCGTCGGGCGTGCTCAATGCCCCACACATATAAAATTGGCAGCGGTGAAATCGCACACACCGCCAGTAAATGATTTTCGCGCCAGAGCATCACCCCGATGCCAAGGATGGTCATCACCGCGATGATGCCTTGCTCGGTGCCGTCCAGCAGCACGCGCTCGACATTCGCCACATCGTCCACCACGCGCGAAGAAATTTCGCCGGATTTCCGCTGGTCGTAGAACGACACGGGCAGCTCCAACAACCGTCGGTGCACATCGCTGCGCAGATCCATCAACACCTTTTGTTCGAGGGTATTGTTGACGCGGATGCGCAAGCCGGTGAACACCGCCTGTGCGAGATAAAGCAGGGCAATCGCCCCCGCGCCCAGCCATACCCGCTCCGGCCCGCCCTTGGCCAGTACCCCTTGCAGTATGTACTGCACCACCTTGGGCACAGTGATCAGGGCGAGCGTGCCAAGCACCGCCAGCAGCATCGTGAGCACAAAGAGCCCGCGATACCGCATCATGTATTGGGAAACCCGCCATACAGTGCGCATTCACCAAGGATGAGGGAGGAAGGAGCCCGGTTGGAAGAAAAATCCGGCTGGGGCGTGGATAATGCTTCCCGGCCCAACTGTTATGCCCATTTGTAAAAGAATTTTCGGGTGCGAATTGAACCTTCGACAAGCTTCCGGGGTTGTGTATAATTAGAATAATCTTCGTTTTTAATACCATGAAA
>DATHOB010000069.1:0-15175 GCA_035485355.1 Opitutales bacterium
CCGGTTGTCTTGCCACGGGCAAGGGCGTCCATAAACAAATCCAGATGGTGCGTGAAATGAAGGTAGGGCTCGAAGACGTTGCCAACGGTGGCGGCGACCCCGCGCATGATGAGCGGGCCAACCCAGCGAATGCCGGCGTTGCGGATGTTTTCGGCGGAAAAACTGTGGATGTGGATGGCGATGGCCCCGGGCGGAAATTTGAAATCGGTGGCGGAAATTGGCCCGTAGGGATGCTCGGCATACCAGCCGAGATATATCGCCGGGGCGTCGAAGCGCGTGCGCCAGGAGAAGAGGCTCGATTCATGGTCTTCGCTAATGTCGAAGCCGAGCTGATGCACGGTGGCGCTGGCGTTTTTCAACCAAAGCTCGCCCTCGTAGCGCGAGTCCGTCTCACCGTAGCCGGCGAAGTCCAAATAGGCGCGGCCTTGCAGGCCGTGGGCCTCGCCCGCGATGGCGCTGTCAATCATCCCGCGGACGGCGGCGGGGGTCGGCCCGTCGAGCCGTGCGACTTTGACGACGAGGCCGCGCGTGAATTCATCCGGGGTGAGTTTGTTGTAGAGCGGGTTGTTGACGAGGCCGTTGGTCGGCGTGTTCACCGCGGCGAGCAAGGACAGCTCCGCATCCACGGCGGCCTGGTTGGTGTTGAGCTCTTTGTGCTCCACCGTCAACGGCGTAGGGACGAGCCGGGCCGGATCGCTCGCGATGCGCACCGGCACGCCATAACAGACGACGAGGAAATCAATTTTGTTGCCGTAGAAAACGAATTTGAGGCGGCCTTCGCTATCCTTCTGGTCGGTGACGTAGGCGGAGAGCCAGCCGTCTTTCGCCAGTCGCGTGCGGAGGGGATTGAAGACTTGCTCCACAAATTCCGTCCAGGTGATGTCCGTTGTGGTCGGGGCATCGATGAGGATGAGATTTTTGTCCGGTATGCCGCGCTGCTTCATATAGTAGCGTGCAATAGGCTCGGACTCCGGCTCGCGGGAATTTGCGACGACAACGACATGTTGCGCATCGGGCGTCGCCCCCAAGGCAGGAATGTCCGTGGACGCGGGCTTGGCCGCACCGGGCGCCGCCATTACGGAAAAGTTGGGCAGGGAAATGGCGGAGTTGGTGGCGGAGGGATTCGCGGGCGCGGGATTCGCCAAGCTGGAACCACCCGCCGCCGGCACCGCCGCCTGCGCGGCAACGCAATACGCCAGCGTGCCCGCGGCGCAAACCACGGCCACGCGCAGCAAAGCTCCCCAACGGCGGCACGACAGCATATCTCTATATAGAGTGAGACTCTGACGCCGCGAAGAAGTGCCGTCAGCTTTATTCTCCTCGCCGTCGCGCCGGTCTCTGTTTTGAATCCACCCTCCGCAATCGCCCATCCACCCTCCATGCCCGAAACCTCCTCCGGCCCGACCGATGCCTACGCCGCCTTCCGCGTGCCCGCGTATCGCGCGTATTGGCTGTATCGGCTGTTTGGCTCGAGCGCGATTCAGATCCAAAGCGTGGCGGTCGGATGGCAGATTTACGAACTGACGAAAGACCCGCAGAAGCTCGGCCTGATTGGCCTAGCCGAGGCGGTGCCGGCGCTCGGGGTGTCGTTGCTGGCGGGGCACGCTGCGGATGTGATGAGCCGGGGCGCGATTTTGCGGATTTCCAACGGGTTGATGTTGTTTGCCACGGCGGCGCTCGCGGCGATTTCCCTGCCGGCGCTGCATACTTATTTGGTGGCCCACCTGTGGATGATTTACGGGGTGATTTTCCTGACCGGGCTATGCCGCGGGTTTTTGAGTCCCGCGCATTTCGGGTTGCTCGGGCAGATTGTGCCGACGGAGCTTTACGGCAACGCGTCGATTTGGAATGCGAATGTGTGGCAGGCGGCGTGCATCGGCGGCCCGGCCGCGGCGGGTTTTTTATATGGTTATTGCGGCGCGGCGTGGACGTACGGGCTGTCGGCGTTGATGCTTTTTCTCGGCTGGGTGAGCCTGTTTGCGATCAAAACGCCCTTCGCGACGCGCGCGGTGCGGGCGGAGCAATCGGTCGTCGCGAGCATTCACGAAGGGCTGCGGTTTGTGTTCAGCAACCAGGTGATCCTGGGCGCGATGTCGCTCGATTTGTTCGCGGTGCTCTTTGGCGGGGCGGTGGCGTTGCTGCCCATTTACGCGGACCAGATTTTGCACACCGGGCCCTTCGGCCTCGGGTTGTTGCGGGCGTCCCCGGCCATCGGCTCGGCGTTGGTCGGCGTGTATTTGTCGTATAAGCCCATCCGGCGGCGCGCGGGCCGGGCGCTGATGTGGAATGTCGCGGGCTTTGGTGTGGCGATGATCCTGTTCGGCATCTCGACGAATTTTTATCTGTCCATGTTCTTTCTATTTCTCAGCGGATGTTTTGACGCCGTGAGCGTGTTCGTGCGGTGGACGATGTTCCAGATTGTGACGCCCGACCACATGAAGGGCCGCGTCGCGGCGGTAAGCTCCATCTTCGTTGGCTCGTCGAATGAAATCGGCGAATTCGAATCGGGCGAGACGGCGGCGTGGATGGGCACGGTGCCCTCGGTGCTCTTCGGCGGGTGCATGACATTGGTCGTCGTCGCGCTGACGTGCTGGTGGGCTCCAAAGCTGGCGCGGCTGGATTCGCTGGAATCCGGCGAGCACGGGTGAGCGCGGGCGCAGCGTCCGGCATAAGGAGCTTCCACTGCGCGGGAAATCTGTTACGCTGAAGGTTCAACTTTTATTTTATCATGGCTACCCGCTTCCCTCGCAGTGTTTACGACAAAACCAACGGCCTCGTTTATTTCGCCCGCATGGTGGAGAAAATCCGCCTCAACGCCGCCGGCCAACTCGGCGCGGATTACCTCGAAAATCTCGGCAAGGGCTTCGACGAGCGTTGTTGCGCCATTCTCGGCGTGAAATACGACGACTTGAAAAAACAAACCCTCGCCGGCGGCTCCGACGAGGATTTGCTGAAATGGTGCTTTGCAAATGGCCGCAAACTGACCGACGACGAAATCGCCGACTGGAATGATTTCATGATCAAGCGCGGCTGGCGCGACGGTGTTTCCGGCCGCCTGCAAATGCGCCTCAAGGAGGCGAAGATGGAGCACCGCGCGAAGGAAATCCTGACCATGTTTGATTTCATCGAAGCCGACGAGGGCCGGGCGCTGCCGAAATTTGAGTAAATTATTATGACTTCTTCCGATTACCCCGGCACGCCGGCCACGCTCGAAGACCGCCTGCTGGAGCTCCTCCGGCGCAAGGACTACACGCCCTTGCGCGTCGAGGAAATCGCCGCCGCGTTGCAACTGGATTCGCGAGGCGCCCGGAAACTTCCTCCGCTGGTGCACCACCTGCTCAACACCGGCCTCATCGCCAAGGTGAAGCAGGACCGCTTCGTCATCCCGCGCGACGCGGATTTGCAAAGCGGCAGCGTCAAATTCCGCCAGAGCGGCGCGGCGATATTTTTCCCCGACCCGCCGAGCGGCGGCGTGGCGGAAGCCCCCTGGCATATTTTTGCCGAGGACACCGGCACGGCCATGCATGGCGACCGCGTGCTCGTGCGCGAAAACAAAAGCTCGCGCCCCTGGCGCGCTGGCGCGCGCGGCGGCCATACCGACAAGATCGGCCGCATCATCCGCGTGCTCGAACGCAAACACGAAACCATTTCCGGCACGTTGCGGCGCGATAATAATTTCTGGAGCGTCGCGCCGGACGATCCACGTTTCGTGCGCACCATTCTCGTGCCCGACCCGGCGCAAAGCGGGGTCTTCCCGCCACCCAAACCGGGGGACAAAGTGCTCGTGCGCTTGCAGGAGTGGACGCAGCGCCACCTCAACCCCACGGGGGAAATCATCGAAAACCTCGGCCGCACGCACACGCCCGGCGCGGAGTTCAAGGCGATACTTTATAAATTCCATCTCAAGCCGGAATTTCCCGAAGCGGTGCAAGCCGAGGCCGCGGCGATTCCACCGGAAGTCCGCCCACGCGACCGCGCCGGGCGCGAGGACGCCCGCGAACTTTACACCATCACCATTGATCCGGACGACGCGAAGGATTTCGACGACGCTTTGTCGCTCGAACGCCTGCCCGGCGGGGAAATGCGCGTCGGCATCCACATCGCCGATGTAAGCGCCTATGTGCGCACCAACACCGCGCTCGACCGCGAGGCGCGGGAGCGCGGGAATTCTACGTACCTCGTCGGTTGCGTCATCCCGATGCTGCCGCACGCGCTTTCCAATGGATTGTGCAGCCTCGTGGAAGCGCAGGACCGGCTGGTGAAGAGCGTGTATGTCACTTTTGGCGCGAACGGGAAAATTCGCGCGACGCGCTTTGCCAATTCCGTCATCCGCAGCCGCAAGCGCCTGACGTATCGCCAGGCTTTCGCGCTGCTTAAGGAAAACGTTTTCGAAAAAATTCGCGCCCTGCCCTTGCCGCCCGCGCACGCCACCGGTTCAACGGGCCGCGCCCTGGCTTCGCTGAGCGATGCCGAGCTGGTGGAACTGCGCGACTGCGTGCGCGCGTTCTGGTCGCTGGCCGAGCCGCTGCGCCGCGCGCGCATGCAAAAAGGCAGCCTCGATTTCGATTTCCCGGAAGTCAAAATCTTCACCGATGCCGATGGCTTGGCCGACCGGTTGGAATTGATCGAAAACGACGAGAGCCACCAGCTCGTCGAGGAGTATATGTTGCTGGCGAACGAAGTCGTCGCGCGCGCGCTGCATGAGGCGGGGCTGCCGTTCCTCTCGCGCGTGCACGACCAGCCCGACCCGGAGAAACTCATCGAGCTGCGCGAATCGCTGGCCACCTTCGGCGTCATGGCGGGCGATTTGACCCAACGCAAGGAAGTGGTGGAAGTGCTGCAGAAAATCCGCAACCACCCGCAGGGTCACGCGCTCAAGACGCAATTTTTGCGCAGCCTCAAACAGGCCTGCTACCGCGCTTCGGTGGACGGGCACTACGGCCTCTTCAAAAAATTCTACACGCACTTCACGTCGCCCATCCGGCGGTATTCCGATTTGGTGGTACACCGCATTTTCGACAATTATTTGCAGCGCACCGGCGCGGCGCCCGCCGGCGGCCCGCCCCCCGTGCGCTACAACCAGGCGGAACTGGATGCGCTGGCGCGGCACCTCAGCCTCACCGAGCAAAACAGCACCGAGGCCGAGCGCGAGACGGTAAAGCTCAAGCTCCTCGAATTTTTCGAACGCGAAGCCCAGCGCACGCCGCGCCGCTCGTTCCCCGCGCTCATCACCGACATCCGCAACCACGGCTTCTTCATCGAGCTGCGCGAGTCCTCCGCCTACGGTTTTGTGCCGCTGTCATCGCTGGAGGATGATTTGTATTCCCTCAGCGGCGACGGGCGCGAATTGGTGGGGCGGCGCACGAAACGCAAATTCACGCTCGGCCAGGAAGTGCCGGTCGAGGTGTTCCGCGTGGATCGCTTCAAGCGGCAGATTGATTTTCGCATCGTCGGTTCGGCGCGGAAATCCGGCGCGACCGACGCGGGCGGCGACGACATCACGCCCGCCATGGCCGCCCACCACAAGAAAATGCGCGACAGCCGCGGCCCCAAGCCACGCCCGCCGCGCGAGCAAAACCGCAACGCGCCTTCGTCCCGGCAGAATCCTGAGGCCAGCCCGGGTAATCGCGGCCCGCGCGATAATTCGGGTCAAAACCGCGGCCCCCGCCACCAGCCTCCGTCGGGCCGTGGTAATCGTGGGCGCCGATAATTTCTCCCTTGCTGCCCATGCCCCGGGAACAACCAACCGAGCAACTCAGCACCCCGGCAATTTTGCTCGGGGCGATGGCGATGATCCGCCGCCTCGCGCCGCCGCCCAACGCGGCGTACCTCGAAATTGGCGCGGGCCACGGCCAGCTCATCGAATTGGTGCAAAAGGAATTCTCCGTCAAAGTTCGCGTGTGCGATTACACAACCGAGCTGCTGAATATGCCGGAAATCAAAGTTGACGTGGCGGACTTGAACCACGAGCCGCTGCCGTATCCCGATGCGACGTTTGATTTGGTCACATGCACGGAGGTCATCGAGCATCTCGAGCACTACCGGTTCACGCTCCGGGAGATTTACCGCGTGCTCAAGCCCGGCGGTCGGCTGGTGGTGACGACGCCGAACATCCTGAACATGAAATCGCGCGCGCGGTATTTCTGCTACGGGTTTTTCAACCTCTTCGGCCCGCTGCACTTCCGCGAAAGCGCGCTGCACTCGACCGGCGGGCACATCAACCCCGTTTCCTATTTCTATCTCGCGCATTCGCTGACGGATGCCGGGTTCACCAATATCCTGACCGCCGTCGATCGCCACCAACGCACCTCGTGGTTTTTGACCGTTCCCTTGTGGATCCCGATGCAAATCGGCGCATATTTCGCGCATCGCCGCGAAGTGAACAATTGCAAGACGGTGGACGCGAGCAATGCGCCATTTGTGGCCCACATCAATTCGCGGGATATCCTGCTCGGGCGCACGATTATTTTGGGCTGTATCAAATGATGTCAGCCGCGCGGCGGTTGCATTGCACTCTATTGTTTGGCGGGCGCAGCAAGACTGCGCCCCTACAAAAACACATCGCGGCATCACCAACCACCAGCCACCGTGCAGGGCCTTGGTGTAGGGGCGCAGTCTTGCTGCGCCCGTTCTGGTTATTCTCATTACACGGAAGCACTAGCCGTTTGCTTGCTTGCCTTCCCGCAGGGAGTGATTTTTGCTGGAGCCGTGTTGGCCCGGCGAAAGTTTCGCCATCAGTTTGGTTTCTTTTCACCCCTCTCGAAAAGGTTACCCCCATGAACTTCCGTATCTTGCGCGGCTTTGCCCGCATGTTTTTGTTTTCCACCCTGGCCGCCGCGGCCTTTGGCGCAGATGCATCTCCTGCGCCCACCATCGCCAAGCCCACGGCCGCCGCACCGGTTACCATTACCGACAATGGCACGGCCTGGACGCTCGACAACGGCATCGTCCGCGCCACGGTGGCGAAGCGTTCCGGCCAAATGTCAAATTTGATTTTCTACGGAACTCCCGCGACCGGCAATGCCACGTTGCGCGGCGGCGGCAATTGGGAGGAAGATCCCTCCGCCGCGGCCCAAGTGGGCGGCTTGACGGACGCCGTCACCATCGACCCCGCGACCAATGGCGGCGAACGCGCGGAGGTCGCCGTCAAAGGCGTCACGGGCGGAAAGATTGGCTTGTCGCCCAATTCGCCCGGCCAGGGCGCGGACGGCACGGTCAACATCGATTTGGAATTGCGCGTTTGCCTGGGCCGGGGCGAAAGCGGCATCTACACCTACGCGATTTTTTCCCACCCGGCGGAATACGGCGCGGCGAACATCGGCGAAAGCCGCTTCATCCTCGGGCTCAATCGCGAGTTCGACTGGATCTCCGTGGACAAGGACCGCAACATGCTCGAATGCGCGCCGACGGATTGGGGCACGGGAGTCGTCGTCAACGCCAAGGAGCAACGCATCATGAGCCAGGGCGTGTATGAAAATTCCGTCGAACACAAATACAGTTACACCGCGGTGCAATACACCACGCCGGCATACGGCTGGTCGAGCACGAAGAACCACGTCGGCATCTGGTTCATCAACCCCACCATCGAATATTTGAGCGGCGGCGCGACCAAGCAGGAATTGGACTGCCATTTTGGTGACAATGGCAACCCGCCGCCGATCATTCTGGATTACTGGCGCGGCACCCACTACGGCGGCGGCGCGCAATGCTCGGTCGCCGCAGGCGAGGAATGGCACAAAGTCATCGGCCCGATTTTTGTGTACGTCAACGCGCTCGACAATTTTAAAACCCCTTCACAAACCGACCTCGACACGCTGGCGGCCTCCATCGGCGACCCGACCGTCCCCGCCGCGTGGAAGGACAATGCGACCGCCCTCTGGCAAGACGCCCTCACGCAGGCGAAGACCGAGCGCGCCAAGTGGCCCTACGCCTGGGTCAACGGCGTGGACTTCCCGCATAAAGACCAGCGCGGCTCCGTTTCCGGCCAGTTGGTGCTTAATGATCCGCTCGCCCCCGCGGGTTCGTCGAAGCTCCTGCCGCATCTGACGGTCGGGCTCGCGCATCCGGATTATGCGAACGGCCCGCGCACCATCGACTGGGTGCATGACGCGAAGTTTTACCAATTCTGGAATGACGGCGGCGCAGACGGCAAATTCTCCATCACCGATGTCCGCCCCGGCAATTACACCCTCCACGCGTTTGCAGACGGTGTCCTCGGCGAATTCGCGCAGGCCAACATCACGGTCGAGGCGGGCAAGAATATCAACCTCGGCCAGCTCAAGTGGTCGCCCGTGCGCTACGGCGCGCAGGTGTGGGACATCGGTTACCCCGATCGCACAGGCGGCAAATTCTTCAAAGGCGACGGTGACAATTACTGGCTCTGGGGCTGGAACTTGCGCTACGCGCTGCTGTATCCGAATGATTTGACTTACACGGTCGGCAAGAGCGATTACCACAAGGACTGGTTCTTCGAGGAAGTCCCGCACGCGACGGCCGACCCGGCCACGTTTGTGAACCCCGCCGCGAAGGACCCGGCCAACCAGCGTTTCGGCTGGGTGCGCGCGTATTCGCTGGATGAGTACCCACAAACCGTGAACGGCAACCCCAACTCCCCGGGCCCCTGGCGCATCTTTGGGCAAGGCCGGGCGACGACGTGGACGGTCAAATTTAATATGGATAAATCCGTGCAGGGCTATGCGGCGTTGCGCGTGGCGCTCGCGGGGGCGGATACCGTCACAACTTTGGCCGTCGCGGTCAACGGCCAGGGCGTCGGCGCGATTGGTGATAACAGCAACGCCAACAACGCGCGCATTGTCGCCACCAACGCGATTCGCTACAACACCGACAAAGGCATCTGGCAGGAACGCACGCTGACGTTCGACGCTTCCGTATTGAAGCCCGGCGAAAACACCATGACCTTCACCGTGCCCGCCGGCAATTTGCAAAGCGGCGTCGTGTGGGACTACCTGCGCCTGGAACTGAACCAGGACTACAAACTCGACGGCACCAAGCTCACGCCACCGAAGACGTGAGCGCGTTATCCGCACAATATTTTTTCCTCCAAAAAGATCTTGCCCCGCGCCGCCACCTGATCGATCCGATCTGGGCGTATGGCCTCCACTTCCGCGCATCGGAAAACCCGCAAGCCCCGCGCACCCAAAACCCCGCACTCCTCCGCGGCGTATCCGCTCCGCGAGCAGGACGATATCATCGGCATGGATGCCAAGGCCGCGCACGACCCTTTCTCCGGGCTCGTCCTGCGCGAAGACGCCCTCCAACCCCTCCGCCTGGCCTATCGCGACGACGCCCGCGGCGTCTGGCTCTACCAAGGCGATTGCCTGGAGGTGCTCGACGCCCTCAACGCCCGCTTCCCCGCCGGCCGGTTCGACGCCATCTTTGCCGACCCGCCTTATTTCCTCTCCAACGGCGGCATCACCTGCCACGCCGGGCGCATGGTCCGTGTGGACAAAGGCGCGTGGGACAAGTCCCGCGGCGCGGAGTTCAACCACGAGTTCAACCGCGCGTGGCTGGAGCGTTGCCAGCGCGCCCTCAAGCCCAACGGCACGCTATGGGTCACCGGCACCTCGCACGTCATCTTCAGCATCGGGTATGCAATGCAGCAGCTCGGCTTCAAAATCCTCAACGACATCGCGTGGGAAAAACCCAACCCCCCGCCGAATCTGTCGTGCCGGTATTTTACCCACAGCACCGAGACTGTGCTTTGGGCGGCGAAGAACGATAAGAGCAAGCATGTCTTCAATTACGCGCACATGAAGCAGATCAACGGCGGCAAGCAGATGAAGACCGTCTGGCGCTTCACCGCTCCCGGCGGCGCGGAAAAAACCCACGGCAAGCATCCGACGCAGAAACCCGTCTCTTTAGTGGAGCGTTGCGTTCTCGCTAGCACAAAACCCGGCGAGCTAATTCTTGATCCTTTCATGGGTGCTGGGACCACTGGTATCGCATGCACTCGTACTCATCGTAATTTTGTCGGAATTGAAGCGGATCAGTCACACGTAAAGCTCGCCCATACTAGAATTGAAAATGAACTTAAAACAACCTTGCCATTTGGGAGGAATGAAAAATGAACACGACGAAAATATGGCTAGAACAACATGGCTATACGGATGTGTTAAATAAAATCGAAAAGCTCGAAAGAGGTTGGATAAAAAAAGGAACGAAGACGCGTCGAAGTTGGCCCGAGGTACTAGCGGGTAATAAAGACGGAAGCCCAAAAATAATTGAGGGCGTAAAGTTTCCAGTGCTTTGCGCGGCAAGGACACGCAAGAACTGGGCTCAAACAAAAACATGCATTTCTAAAAACCCATTAGAAACTATGCCGCAGGTAACCAAGCAATCGAGATGGGAAAAATGCAAAACACATACTCGTCACATGGAGGAATCAAAAAATGAGCGCTAAATCACCAGAGCAGAAGCGAGCTTTTGAGTTTTTGTTAGCACGGTATAATAACCAGGAATTATTTACTAAAGCAGAGATGGAAGCTGCTGCAGGTTGGAACCCTCAAAAGAATTCTTTCAACACTTACTGGACCAAGCAATTTCGCCCCCTTGTCATAGAACATGACGAAAAATTCCGGGTGAGCCAACTATTCAAACGTTACAGCACTTGGCCCAAGTTTAGAGATAATATTGTTACTCAAAACCGCGTTTTATCTTCAAACTATTCTTCGTCAACATACGATCAGGTTGTGGTATTTGAGTTTTTTATGCCTTTGCGCAACGAAGAGCATCTTCGCGCAACGTTGGACACGCTATTTTTTCGCAACATTATCGTAGCTAGATTGAAGATTTTAGACCAAACAGATCTCGCAAAAAATTTCCCAAAAAAGGTAGACGAAAGTGACGCTCCTTATTATGAACGAATCTGCGATTGGATTTCAGATACATTTGCTGGCTATTCAATTCGCCATGTAAATGGTCGCTATCGTGCCGGTAGCTTAAGAAGCAAAGAAGATGCCGCTCGATCAGAAGCGAAGGGCGAACCATATCTGATTGATGAAACAACGGCTGTTACTACATTCATAATTCCATACGGAAAACCGATCGCCGGACATTTTTTTTCAAACAATCAAGAGGACTCACTCGATTTCGCTGAATCACCGGAGTTAAGTAAAATCAGGTGGTTTTTCTATCACTTATTTATCCAAAGCATAATAGAAGTAGTAAATGGTGAGGATGAAATCTGGCTTCTGGAAAATGGAAGGAAATCTGCATTGCATATTTGGAAAAACTCGCCGGACAGAGAGGAGGGGGGAGAATAATCATGGCGGGAAGAGCACAGGCGGTATCGAATGGAGCAACATTAGTTGGAGCCGTTGTGACGCTTGCGGCGTCGCTTAATCTTGAAACTCGTCAGCAAGTTCGAGTTGCACGACGTATTTGGGGATCAGTCCGCAATATTGATGTCGTTCTTACACACCCACAGACACGAAAAACTTTGGGAATTGAATGCAAATTTCAAGCTGTACCTGGAACTGCAGAAGAAAAAATTCCATCGGTAATAAAGGACATTGAAGCTTGGCCGATACCCGGCCTCGTTATTTTTGCGGGTGAAGGATTTACAAAAAATATGGAATCTTACCTGCTTTCGACTGGAAAGGCAGTTTCTTTAAATGAGCTTGAGCCGTGGTTACGCCTTTTCTTTGGTTTAGAATTAATTGCAAAAAAACAGTCTTAACGACAACCGTCGTATTTCCTAAGTCTCGGAAATTCGAGAAGTAGATCTCTCCAAGCCAGTTTATCGCTTTGGAGATCGGTTTTACCTTCATCAGCGTAATCGCAAAACGCGTAAGTCCATGCGTAGTCTTCAGCGGCATTTAGTTTAGCTATCCGTTTTTTCTTTTTAGGTTTCATTAAATAAGGCGATCAAAACTCGATCCACTCGTCAACAATTATTTTTAGTTATTATCGAATTCACCAACGACGACGCCTACCAACTGGCGCCGCATTTGGAAAAACTCCATCCCGGCAACCGGCATGTGCGCGACAAAATCCGCCAGCAGCTCCAAAACCTGCGCGACGCCGGCTTGCTGCTGCACATGGCGCGCGGCCGCTGGCGGCTGCGGTAGGGGGTAGGGTGGCGGTCTCAGGACGTAGCGCGGTGCTTCAGCCCGCGCTGTGGGTTATTCAAAACGCGAAGAAGCGCGGGCTGAAGCACCGCGCTACCCTCCCTATTTTGCCACCTGCAATTGTGCGTGGTTCGTTATTTTGTCGCGTAGCGACAATACGATAATAGCCGTGGGCTTTAGCCCACGGTATATATAGGATGCCGTTCACCGCGTCACGTAGTGACGCTTGAAATGAGGAAACCAAGCCAATCTCAAGCGTCGCTACGCGACGCATTTACGCCCGCCAAACTGATATATTACCTAGCGTGGTGCTTCAGCCCGCGCTACCCCGGAACCGCAATACACAACCGGATACTTACCCCCGCCACCCCGGGGCTTGCCTTTCGGCCAAGAATGTGGTTTGTTTACCCTTCCGCGTCTGTCTGCCTCCGGCCTGCTGCCGAGGGGCGCTGCGCGGGCAACCCTCGTAACCTCCACGCCATGAAAACTGCCGCCAAGGCCAAGCCCATCGTGTCGTTCCCGCCTCAAGATGAGGTGGGACCCGAAATGCGCGGGGCCGATGTCGTCGTCCGCTGCCTGGAGCGCGAGGGCGTGGACGTGGTGTTCGCCTATCCCGGCGGCGCGTCCATGGAGTTGCACCAGGCGCTGACGCGCCCGACGAAGATCCGCACCATCCTGCCGCGCTTTGAGCAGGGCGGCGGCTTCATGGCGCACGGCTACGCGCGCGCGACCGGCAAGGTGGGCGTGTGCATGGCCACCAGCGGCCCGGGCGCGACCAATTTGGTGACGTGCATCGCCGACGCGTATATGGATTCCATCCCGCTCGTCGCCATCACCGGCCAGGTGTATCAGCAATTTATTGGCAAGGGCGCGTTTCAGGAGACGGACTTTTTCGGGATGACGCTGCCCATCGTCAAGCACAGCTACCTCGTGCTCAAGGCCGAGGATTTGCCGCGCGTGTTCAAGGAGGCGTTCCATCTCGCCGCGTCCGGCCGGCCCGGCCCGGTGGTGATTGATATTCCGAAGGACGTGCAGCAAAAGGTCTTCAATCCCGTCTTCCCGGCCACCATTCATCTGGCCGGATACGCCGAGGATCCCAAGGCGACCGACGGCGAATTGAACAACGTGCTCGATTTGATTTCCAAATCGAAAAAGCCCGTGCTCTACACCGGCGGCGGCATCCTCAGCGCCAACGCCAGCGACGAGCTGCGCAAATTCGCCGAGCTGACGGGCATTCCCGTGGCCTCGACGTTGATGGGCCTCGGCGCGTTCCCGGCGGACCACCCGCAAAGCCTCTACTGGTTCGGCATGCACGGCACCGTGGCCGGCAACTTCGCCGTGTGCGAGAGCGACCTGCTCATCACCGCGGGCGCGCGGTTTGACGATCGCATCACCGGCACCGTGAGCAAATTTGCGCCCGGCGCCACGATTGTCCACTTCGACATTGACCGCGCGGAACACAACAAAAACAAATTCGCGCACCATCCGATCGCGTCGGACATCAAGTATGCCCTCGCGCGGATGAACGAGCTGATTGCGGAATCGAAATGGAAAAAGCCGGATATTTCCGCGTGGATGCACCAAATCACCGGATGGAAAAAGAAGCATCCCTTCCCGTTCAGTTACGCGAAGAATGGGAAGTATATTCTGCCGCAGGAAGCGATCGAAGTCCTCTTTGAGGAGACGCAAGGCAACGCCATCATCACCACCGGCGTGGGCCAGCACCAGATGTGGACGCCGCAGTATTATTTGTTCAAGGAACCGCGCGCGTTCATCAGCTCGCTCGGCCTCGGCACGATGGGCTTTGGCTATCCCGCGGCGCTCGGCGCGAAAGTAGCGCGGCCCGACAAGCAGGTGGTGGACGTCGACGGCGACGGCTCCTTCCTGATGAATGTGCAGGAACTGGCCACCGCCAAGATTGAAAAAATCAACGCGAAGTGCCTGCTGCTGAACAACCAGCACCTCGGCATGGTGGTGCAGTGGGAGGATAATTTCTACGAAGGCGTCCGCGGCCAGACGATTCTCTGCGACCCAAAAAACATCGGCAGCCCGGACAACCCCGGCGGCATCTACCCCGACTTTGTGAAAATCGCGGAAGGCTTCGGCGTGAAGGCGCGGCGCATTCTCAAGCGCGCCGACTTGCGCGACGGCATCCGCGAGATGCTGGCGCACGACGGCCCGTATGTGCTCGACGTCATCGTGCCCTACACGGAACACGTGCTGCCGTTCATCCCACAAGGGAAGTCGGCGATGGACATCATCACCGAACGGGGAAAATAGTTCCGCGCGCGCGGATTCTTTGCCCGATCAATCGCATTCGTCCATGAAGACTGCGTTCATTCTGGGTTTATGCGCCGTCGTGATGGCGGCTTGCGCCACCGCGCCCGCGCCCAATTCGCCCGCGCCTACTGCGGCGGCGCCCGTCCCGGTTGCGCCTGCGCCTGCGGTCTTGAAGTCCATCAAGCTCGTCATCGTGGGCGACTCGACGGTGTGCATCTGGCCGGCGAATGACAGCCTGCACCGCGAGGGCTGGGGGATGGAAATGCAGCCGTTTTTCAAAAGCGAACTGCAAGTCGTCAACCTCGCGCTCTCGGGCCGCAGCACGAAGACGTTCATCAGCGAAGGCCACTGGGACAAGGCATTGGCGGAAAAGCCCGACCTCGTGCTGATTCAATTCGGCCACAACGATTCCCACGCGCCGACGAACCCCGAGGCCACCGATGCCGCCACCAGTTTCCGCGATTACCTGCGCAAGTATATTGACGATACCCGCGCCATCGGGGCCGTGCCGGTGCTCGTCACGCCCATGTGCCGCCGCACGGCGACGGATAATCTCCAGCCCTATGCCGATGCGATGAAAATCGTCGGGGCGGAAAAGCACGTGCCGGTCATCGACCTGCACGCGAGCAGCGCGAAACTTTACGCGCAGCTAGGCCCGGACGTGCAATCCCTCGAAGCGAATGTGGCGGGCGGCGGTTACGACACCACGCACTTCAACGCCGCAGGCGCGAAAGCGATGGCCAAACTGGTGATGGATGAATTCCCTGCCGCCGCCCCGCAGATTAAGCCGTATTTGAAGTAAGTAA
>DATHOB010000070.1:0-6668 GCA_035485355.1 Opitutales bacterium
CACCATTTCAGTGGTAAATTTTAATAATAATGATTTGAGCCCGAGCATTTTCCTCACCGGAGTGGAGGTGGAAGCGATGGCTTTTTCAACCGTGCCCGAGCCGTCGGCCGCGCCGGCCGTCATGGGTCTGGCGGCCTTGGCGGCGGGGTATTGGAGGAGCAAACGGAAGACGCCGTGGGCGACCGCGTCGAGCCGAAGGATTTGATTTTAAAGCTCCAACTCTACGGAGCGTGCGTTCCGCGTCTCTAAACGACGAGCAGCACCTTGCCGGCGGCGTGGCTTTCCATGGCTTGGTGGGCCTGGGCCGCTTGAGCCAGCGGGAACCTCGCCACAATTGGCAGTTTGAGCTTTCCCGCCGCAACGGCCTGGCCGACGATGAGAAGCTGGGCGGCATTCGCCACCGCCTGCACCGCTGCAACCTTCACCTGCGGGAATTGGGCCGCATTAAGTGGGGGTCGAAGCACGGTGGCGAATATTCCTCCCGCCTTCACTTTGCCCAGCAGGGCTTCGGCTGTCGGCCCGCCAATCAAATCGGCTGCCTTATCCAGCAGGGGTAGTTTCGCTAAAGCCTCTGGATCGTCAATTGCGACCATTTCATCCGCACCCAACTCCCTGGCTGCGTCGAGCTGGGTTTTACGGACGCCCGCGATCACGGTCGCGCCCTTGGACTTGGCAAAAAATATCACCGCCCGTCCCACGCTCCCGAGCGCTCCGGTAACTAGAATTGTTTCGCCCCGTTGGACCATGGCGTCCCGTTCGACCAGTTGGTAGGCCGTCAAACCCACGGTGGGTAATGCGGCGGCCTCTATCAGGTCAAGGCCGTCCGGAAGCTTTACGACGTCCCGAGCCGCCACGGCGCACAGTTCCGCGTAGGTGGCCCGAGCCTTCGCAAAGACTTCGTCTCCCGGCGCAAAGTCAGTCACGCCTTTGCCAACTTGCACCACGGTACCAGCGACATCGAGGCCGAGAATGCCAGGGAAAGCGACGGGGGCGAAGTCTTTGTACAGTCCGCTTCGCTGTTTCACGTCGAACGGGTTGACCGAAGTGGCGGCCACCCGGATGAGCACTTCGCCGTCGTGTAGAACGGGGTCGGCAATGTCCCGCCATTGAAGGACTTCGGGGCTGCCGTATTTATCAATGATTGCAGCTTTCATAAGTAATGGTGTGAAGGTTAAAAAATTTAAGCCCGGGCCGCCGCCGACTTGGCGACCGGATGAATCAGTGAGACGGATGCGCCGTTCACCAAACCGGCAAAGTTTGCACGATAACGCCAAAGTAGAAATAGCGCAAGTGACGACACCACGATTGCCAGAGGCAAGCCCGACGGAGCCATCAGGGCGTGAAAGCAAAGGATATTCACGATGACCGGGCCAAGCAGGGTCAAGCCCAGCGGCACCTTGCGCCCGCTAAGCAACAGCGCCCCGCCCGCGACTTGCAAAGCGCCGACGACATAGAGGTAATGGCTTACAAACAGCGCCGTCATGAAGTCACGGGCTGGCCCTTCTGGCAGCGGCGGCATCGGAAGGAAGTTTAAAAACAGATTCAGTCCGAAGACAACGAAGATCAGCCCGAGCAGGCTGCGTGCGATGATAGTTGCGATTTTCATAATTATAATGGTGTTGTTGGTTTTAGGTTGTGGGTTTAATATAGATTAAATTTCAGGCTACTTGCGCCAAAATTTGTCGGGATCGCTCACTGGCGGTGGCGAGCGCCTTTTCCGGGCCGATGGCGCTCATGGCCACGCCTTCGACATGCACCGCGCTGATGTCGGTGATGCCAAGGAATTTGAAAACCGTCTGCAGATACGATCCGGCAAAATCGAAAGCCTTCATCGGCCCGTCTGAATACACGCCGCCGCTGGCCAGCACGAGGATGACGCGTTTGTCTTTAAGCAGACCTTGCGGGCCATTGGGACCATATGCGAAAGTCCGCCCAGCACGCGAGATGTGGTCAATCCACGCCTTAAGCGTCGAGGGCACGCCGAAGTTGTGCATGGAAACCGCGACAACGATTGTGTCCGCGGCGAAAAGTTCGTCAATCAGGGCATCAGACAAGGCCACCGCCGTGGCTTGTGCGGGCGCGCGCTTTTCCGGCGGGACATACATGCCGGTGACAAAGGCCGATCCCACGTGCGGCGGAGGATTTTGCGCCAGATCCCGGACCACGAGCTGTGCGCCGGTATTGTGCTGCTGAATCTCATTTACCAGGGAACGGGCCGCCTGATGCGAGTAGGAATCGCTTCCGCGCGGGCTGCTTTCAATGAGTAGGATGTTTTTCATAAGATGTTTTTGTTGAGTTAAGTTGTTTCAGTCACTGGCGGCATTGTACTTCCGATTCGTTCGCCGGACTAATACCATGTTCCTTGCGCTGTAATGCCTTTTCGGCATAATGACCGCCACCATGGAGCTCCGGCATCTCCGTTATTTCCTCGCCGTGGGTGAAGCACTGAGCTTCACCAAGGCCTCGGCGCAATTGCGCGTGGCGCAGCCCGCGCTGAGCCGGCAAGTGCAGGATTTGGAAGAGGAAATCGGCGTGGATTTGCTCAAGCGCAGTCCGCGCGGCGTCACGCTTACCGCCGAGGGAAAATTATTTCTGGATCTGGCGCGCGACCTTTTGCACCGCGCCGATGAATCCGTGGAGCAAGTTCGCGCGCTCGCCCGCGGGCACTATGGCGAGTTGCATGTCGGTTACGCGGCTTCGCCCACGGTTGAAATCCTGCCGCCGGCGCTCGCGGCGTTTCAGAAGGCGTTCCCCCGCGTCAACGTGTTGCTCCATGATGGCTCGCGGCGCGAACTCATCGAAGGACTTCACAGTGGCGCATTGCAGATCGCACTCATGCCCAAAGCGACGGTGGATGGAATTGAATTTGAAAGCTTGCGCGACTATCCCTTTTGTGCGGCGTTCGCACCGGGCCATCCGTTTGCCCGCTTGAAATCCGTGCCGCTTGAAAAAATGGCCGCCGAACCGCTGGTCGGTTTTGTCCGCAAGGATTACCCGGATTATTACTCGCTGATTGATGGCCTCTTCCGTCCTCTGGGCCTCAAGCCGCGCATCGCCTTGGAATGCGACGGCGCCAGTTCGCTGATCACCGCGGTTGAATCCGGTCGGGGTGTCGCGCTGGCACTCTCCGTTTTCAAAATTGTGAGCGGAAAAAGATTGGCCTATCGCCCGTTGGCCGGGATCAAGGAACTGATTCCGGTCGGCATCGCCCGGGCAAAGAATGGAGATATCACACCCGCGGGAGAGAAATTTTGCGAAATTTTGCGCAAGATATCGAATGGGAAGACCGGAACCAAGAGCACATGAACGTTGTCCCCATTAGAGCGCTGAGCCTAAGGAGGTGAGCGCCCTGTTATTCGGGTGGCAAAATCAACCACCCGAACGCTCGTTTGAACTCGTTTGGGGTAGCAGAAAAAGTGCTTACATTTTGTCGAAATTGGGTTATGATAAGCCTTATCCCCGCCTTATTTATCATGAAGACTCAAATTACCCTCTTGTTGGCTTCGAGTTTGTTGCTGGTTCCCATTACCCAAGCCCAACGCGCAGGCGGCGTGGGTGGAGCACCCCGCAATCCCCCCGGCGGTGGCTTGCAACCCAATACCCCGGCCACCCAGCCGGCCAGCCCACTCAACAATTCTTCTGCCAGTGGGCAGACATCCGAGAATCCCGAGACTTCCAACGTCTGGGCTGAAGCCAGCCATATTTTGAATTCCGACAGTTTTAGCGCGGACACGGAAAACGGCGTTTTCAAATGGAATAACAGCACCTTTGCCATCGGCGATAATTTCGCAGTGCGCCAGCGATTTGAGCGTTACCTGAGCTCGCCGGGCTTTGATGACACCGCCGACTACCAGCAAATCCTCCAGCAAATCCGCGACTTGTTGACCACCAACACCGCCGCCAATGTGGACGATGCCACCCAGGGTGCGAACGACCCCGCGAGCGACAAAATTTACCAAGCGTGGCAATTGCTATATACGGCGGCGAAGTATTCCGAAGATGCCGGGGCCTCCGAAACTTTGGCCAACCAAGTGTTCAACGCCTGGCGGGTGCGCGATGAATTGGCCAGAAATAAAGACCAATACAACCAGCTCGACTTGGAGCGCCAAAAGGAGGAATTCACTGTTGCCACCGAAGGGGCCAATGCCGCCGCCAACGCGATTGACTTTGCCAAACAAAATCCCGGGTTGACGGGGGCCAATCCCAAACCCGGTGAATCCGTCGGCGCACCAGGATATAACCAAAAATCCGCGAACTCGGGCCCCAGCTCCAATTCGAGCAACGGCAGCAACAATGGTTCTTCCAATTCCAGCAACTCTACCACTGTCCCCGGATACAACACCAACAGCAATTCGAACAGTAATTCATCCGGTAGTTACACTAGCAATGGCCAAAACGGCGGTTCGGGCTCCAACTCATCCGGAATGAACAGCGGCAATGGGGCTACTCCGCTCAATTTGGCGGATCTGCCCATTCCCGGTATGGCCAACCCAGGTAGTGGCATGTCCAACGTCACCGCACTGCCAACCTTGAGTAAATCATCGGTTGCAGCGTTGCAAAGCGAAGAGCTGGCCCGCACCTACACTCGCCAATCCTTGCTCGACGCCGACGCCACCGCGATGGGGATTAGCGCCAAATTGCAATACCAGACGCAACTGGTCACCTTCATGGCCCAGCGGCGCTTTCAACACAGCCTCATCGCCGGGATGTTTTACGAACACATTTTCAAGGGCTCGCAGCAACGCATGAACGTCGCCCAGTCGGAAATTTCCAAATTCATCAACACCGACAGCATCGCACCCTCGGTCAACAATTTTGAGTTCGTTTCGCACGAGGCGATCAATGAAGTGGATAACAGCATGAAGACAGTCGAGAACGCCTACGACCGCGGCGACCGCTGGATCGCGCTCCAGCAATTGCAACTGGCATTCCTGCTCGGAGAAAACCTCCCGCCGGTGCAGGAGTTCGACCCCGCCAAACGTCGCGTGTTACTCTCCATCTACACGGAAAGCACCGCCTTGAAACACATGATGGAAATTCATGACTTTGCCGGCGCGCAGGATAAGCTGGATAAAATTGAGGCGGACGCCAAGGACTTCGCCGATGCCGACGCCGCGCCGATTGAATCCGCCATCAAGGAGGGCGAGCAAACGAGCAACAATTTCGTTTACGCCGCCGAACAGGCCGCGCTGGTGGGCGATTCGGACCGTGTGACCGACAGTCTGCAAAAAGCCACGGAGATGTGGCCGCTTAACCCCGAAATTTCCACATTCAGCAAATCCCTCCGCGACCATTCCAACATGGCCAATGTCGGCACCGGAAAATTCGACGATTTGCTCGCCCGGGGTGACGATCGCGGCATCTTCGATGCCCGGGATGAAATTGGCCCCGCAGTTTATCAGGACACCGTGCGGGCGGCCAAATTCAAGGAAATCGTCAACCGCGAGATGCAGGTGGAAATGTCCGTCACACTCGCCCAGCAGGCCTTGAAGCAGAACAACGGTTTCATGGCTTGGGAGACATTGATGAACGCTGCCAGCCTGGAGCCGAACGACCCCGTGCTCGCCCGCACCGAGGTTGAAGTCGAAACCAGTGTCGCACCGTTTGTTGCCGCGCTGCATGCCGCCGATCAGGCCGAAAAGAAGGGCGACCTGCCCGCCAGCCTCAATTATTATTTGCAAGCGCAGGACATTTATCCGGCTTCGCAAATCTGCCACGATGCCATCGACCGTCTCAGCCTCAGCATCATGGCCAAGCTCAATCCGGGTGGTCCATCCGCCAAAACACTGGCGGAGCACACGGCCGCCGCCGCGCCTGCGGCAGCGAGTGCTTCCGTTCCGGCTTCGTGATATTTTGCCGCCAGGAACAAATTCGGGATTCGCCGGCAAAATGACGTAATCGCCTATGGTGGGGATTTCAAGCTTGTCCCCATGGCACGGGCTTGCTTTGTTGGGTGGTTTACATCTTTACGAAACATGAAACGCACCCATCATTGCGCCCAATTGACCCAAGCCCAGGCCGGGCGCGAAGTCACCCTCATCGGGTGGATTAACTCCGTGCGCGACCATGGAGGCCTCGTTTTTGTAGACCTGCGCGACCGCGAGGGTCTCACCCAGATCATGCTCGACCCTCAGAACACCGCCATCGCTGCAGTGATTCCGACCCTGAAGCACGAGTCTGTCATTGAGGTTAGCGGCGAGGTCAAACTTCGGCCAACCGAAACCATCAACACGAAACTTTCCACCGGCCACATCGAAGTCGAAGCGAAGAACATCATCATCCACAACGTTTGCGCAACCCTGCCGTTTCCATTGGAGGATGATAAGGCTGACAAGGTAAACGAGGATTTGCGCCTGACTTATCGTTACCTCGACTTGCGCCGTCCGCATAGCCTCGCGATGCTCAAATTGCGCCACCTCGCCGCGCAGACCGTGCGCCGCCACCTCGACGACGAGGGCTTTTTGGAAATCGAGACCCCGACCTTGTTTAAGAGCACACCGGAGGGCGCGCGCGAATTTCTCGTACCCAGCCGCCTAAACCCCGGCCAGTTTTACGCGCTTTCGCAGTCGCCGCAACAGTACAAGCAAATCCTGATGGTCGCGGGGGTCGAGCGTTACTACTCGCTCGCGAAATGTTTCCGCGACGAGGACTTGCGCGCCGACCGCCAG
>DATHOB010000071.1:0-5838 GCA_035485355.1 Opitutales bacterium
GTTCCGCCATATTTTACACTTCTGATGCCCAAAAGGCGGCGGCTGAAAAATCTAAGGCCGCCGCGCAGAAAAACTTCAAGGACCCGATTGTGACGGAAATCACAAAAACTGGCCCGTTCTACAAGGCGGAGGATTATCACCAAGAGTATTTTAACAATAACTCAGACCAGGGCTATTGCCGGCTAATAATCGCACCGAAACTCGACAAGCTGAAATTGCCGGAAACACCGACCACAGCGGGCAATGGCACGGCGAAATAATCAACCTGCTTTTGACTTGGTGTTGCGGAGTGCCAGTCCCAGCGCGGCGGTGGCAAACATGACCAGCAAGGCACTCATGACCAATATTGGGCCGCTGCTCAGTTTGGCATACTTTAAAAACGGGAAGGAGTGGATCATGACATCATGGTGCCAGGCCAATGCCGCACCCAATGCAACCCCGCACAAGCCGGTGAATCCGGAAAGCAAGCTCACCGCCACCCAAAATCCATTACGGGCGAAGCCGATGGCCAACAGTCCCAGGACGATTAATAGCGCGCCGATGATCAGAAAGGGTTGCGCTTTGAGCGCCCAATCCGCCAACCGGGGGAAAATGGGCGCGAAGGCCTCGGGCCGCCAGGCGAGAATGGAGCCGAAAGCCACCGAACATAGTCCCATGAAAGTCGACACGATGCTGACGATAGCCAGAAAATTTCCGCGTGCACCCAGGCGCGTATCCGCGCTCTGGTTTGATTTCGCGTTAAATAATGGACGGTCCAATTCATCTACTTTGCGTCCGGCATACCACCACAATACGATGCCAAAGATAAACAAGGGCATTACCCCCAGCAAGTTTGTCCAGCGTTGATCGGGGGTGTCACCCAGATTGAATTTCAAGAGTTTGCCCGCGTAGAGCAGCGATGCCACGACGATGAAAAACGACAATACCCGCAATATGTGCCGCGCGCGCATGGGCCGGGCTTCCGATTTGGCCGGAGGCGGGCTCAAGACATCATCAATGGGTTCCATGGGGTAAAAACTTAAATGTAATGGGGTGCTCAGGCGCGGAGCGGGCGAGTAACAGGCAATGAATGAGTGGGGGCGGCCGCGCCGACTGCCGCGGCGGCGTGCGCAAGCACTTCCTCCAGATTTTCGAGATATTTGACAAAACGCCGGCGGCCCGCCGGGGTGAGGGAGATGGTCGTCCGCGGGCGGCCGCCGCGCATGGTCTGTTTGTTTTGCGCAATGATGCCATCTTCCTCCAAGGCTTTGAGATGGCGGTTGAGGTTGCCGTCCGTCAAATCGCAAGCCGCTTTCAGATCATTGAAAGACAATCCATCCACCGCCGCGGCCAACGCCGAGACGAGCGCGAGCCGGTTGGGCTCGTGCATTACGCGGGACAGGGAGGCGAAGGGGTTTTCAGGCATGGAATTTTTTTCACTCAAGTTCGCCGCCACGCTGGGGCGCGGGCAGGCCAAAAAACGTGCGCAAAGACGGCAGGGGCTTTTCATCATAATGCAGCACGAGACCGCCAAAAAATTCGCCGAGGAAAAATACCGTGCCCATCATCCACGAATCGCGGGTGAAGGACAAAGTCGGCAGCGCGAGCAGGCAAACTGTGCCACAGAGCAGATAATACAGCCCAACCCAGGACAAACCGCGCGGCAACACGGCCCGGGAGGTGAAGTTGATCAGCCCATACATCACCATCCATGTTCCGTATAAAAGGCTGTATTCCTCGTGCGCCGCCAACGCCATGGTCAGAATGCCCCCAACGGCAAGTAAGGGGACAATTTCCAGCGCGGGGCGCAGTCGCCGCATATCGCGCCCGACTTCAGGGTCATGGAGGAACCAGTAAATCAAAGTGCCATTATTGAACAGCATGGCCACTCCAAACACTACCGCCCAACCCACCAAATGGGCCTGGGCCGTATCCGGAACCCAAGCCGAGCCAAGCACCAGCCCCGCCGCGAGCGCAACACAACCGCCCAACGCGCGCGCCCGACCGGAATAGCCTTTGAAGCGCTGTTTTTCCAAAATCGTCTGCTGGAGGTCGCGGACTTGCCGCAGGGCTTCGTGGAGCGAGGTGTTCACGGGATGGAATATCACTTCTTTGTTATCATTTCGCTATAGCTTGCGCAAGCGTGCATGACGGCAGGGCGAAGCCATGGAGCCGCCGTGCGGCACCATCGAGAATATACACGCGTTCGCAGCCGGTGGCGGACTCGGAGTAGGGAAAGGAGAAATAAAATTCAGAGCCCACTGGAGATGGAACCCCAAATTCGCTTATCGCCTTCTCCAGTGCATTGCCACCTGCCAGGCCCGCTGCTTGCAACAGTTCTTTGCCCCGGCCAATGGCGGGAATCCCCGGCACCCAGCAGCCGCCGAGCAAATCCTCAAATAATCGTCGTCCTTGGGATTGCAGACTTATCGCAATCCATGCGAGTGGGATTTTGCGACTACCGCCGGCGGGCACAACTCGCGCGGCCAGTACGTTTTCTCCGTGCAATCCGGCCAGAAAATTTTCACTCCGATTTTCGGTTTCGATGCCAAACAGCGCAGTAATCGGCGTCAGTAACGATTCGGGAAAGGTCCAACCATCCGCCATGGGGGTGCTGACCGTAAAATCGACCGCTGGCGTCAGCTCCGTGTGACGCAAAAACAATTCCCAGCCCGGGGGCGGTGGCGCAATCAACAGGGGGACAGGCATGACGAAAAAGTTGGTTACGCCGTTAGCTTTGCATTGCAGAGTAAAATTGTCAATCGGGAAAATGCAGCAGTTCGGCTGGGGAGGGGAGCGCTTTTGCAACTTGCTCCGAAGTGGCTTTTAGCTTATATTTTGTCCATGAAAACGAAGCTGCGTTTGGTATTTGGCATTGTGAGCCTGCTGGCCTTGGGTGCGGTTGTTTATCTGCGCGCCTCCGCCACGAATTCGATTTCCACCACCATTACCGCTCCGGCTCCAGCCGGTGAATCTTCCTGTTGCGGCCCCGACCCGGCGAGTGTGCTCCCCATCCCCTACATCACAACCTCGGCTAAAACTGACGTGGACGCGAAGGTGAGTTCTGCGGCTCAAGCAGATGTGCCGGCGAAGAATTGAGTAATAAATGCCTCAACGCATCCGTTCGACAAAGCCGACTTTGCGGTAAACTTTGGCGAGGGTCTTGTAGGCGGTTTTTTGCGCGGCATCTCCACCGGCCTTGATGACGTTTTGCAGGTGGTCTTTATTCGCCATTAACTCGGCGTATTTTTTCTGCACGGGTTCAAGCGCGCCGACCACGGTGTCGGCCACCGCGGACTTAAACGCGCCATAGCCTTTCCCGGCAAATTCGTTTTCCAGCTCCGGCAAACTTCGGCCCGACAGGGTGGAGAGAATATGGAGCAAATTGGTCACGCCGGGTTTGTCTTCGCCCGCGCGCACTTCGCTGCCGGAGTCGGTGACTGCGGACATGATCTTCTTGCGCAGCGTGGCGGGTGGGTCGCTGAGGTAAAGCGTGCCGGAGGGATCCTCGTCGGACTTTGACATTTTCTTTTCCGGGTTCGCGAGCGAGGCGATGCGCGCACCCGTCTTGGCGATGAACGGCTCGGGAATATTAAATGTCGGCGAATAGGTGCGGTTGAATTTTTCCGCCAGGTCGCGCGCAAGCTCGAGGTGCTGCTTCTGGTCTGCGCCGATGGGCACGGCATCGGCATTGTAGAGCAGGATGTCCGCCGCCATGAGCACGGGATAGATGAGGATGCCCGTACCGATGCTTTCCTGCTTGGCGGATTTGTCCTTATACTGCGTCATGCGCTCAAGCTGGCCAATCGAGCTGAGGCAACCCAGCACCCAGGCGAGCTCGGCATGGCCGATGACGTGGGATTGGATGAAGACATGCGCCTTCGCCGGGTCTAGCCCGCAGGCGAGATACCAAGCAATCATCTCCAGCGTGGCCGCGCGCAGCTTGGCCGGTTCCTGCGGCATCGTGATGGCGTGCATGTCCACCACGCCGAAGTAGCATTCGTAGTCATCCTGCATCCGCCGCCAGTTTTGCACGGCCCCCAGATAATTGCCCAAATGCAACGCGCCCGTCGGCTGGGCGCAGGTGAGGATGACCTTGCGAGCGGTGGGAGCGGGGACTTTGATTTCATTTGCGGACATGTTATGAGAAAAAGCGCAAAACCGCGCGCCGCGCAAGCGTTTCAAATTGGCAAAAATTAAAAGACCCCGGAAGTTTTGCAACTTCCGGGGTCTAAAAACGGGGGTGGGCGCTCGCCACACGCTCTTTCCCATGCGCCGAACCTTGGGCGCCCCCCTTCGCAGGCGGGCGGTCGGCTCCTCGACGCCAGTTCCCGCGGCAACGCGGAATTATCGGTCTCTTGGCAGGACCGTCGCCAGAATTGCTTCCGGCGATTGTTGGGTGAGGCCTTTCAGCACGGTTCGTCCAGCCCCTGCCGGGGATGCACGCCGCACATGGTAATGAGACCGCTGCGACACGGCCTCGTCACCGTTGTCCTGTCAGGTCGGCCCCCGGGAACTTCCCCCGGAGCGTTGGCCTGTAGGTACGGGTCTTGCCCCTTATCCCTCAATTGACATTTGATGGTGCAGGCCACCGACGCGTGGTTGACGCGCCCATGGCTGTGATGTAGGCCGGGCGGCTCCCGCTTCTGGAGCCGTCGCGCCTCCCGCCTGGCCCGAAGATTTACGCGCAATTCTTTTGCAAGAAAAGCCTTCTCCCGAGGTGCCCTCGAGTCTCCGTGTCCGGCAGATTGGTATGCAGGGTAGTCAAATTTGACCCGATCCTTGGGGTCACCCTGTGCTGACTGCAACTGCGAACCAGCGACAGTCCTTACTCGGCTCGGTTGGCGCATTCGCTTGCGCTCCTGGCCGCCACCTTCCTTTGGTCGCAATGTGAACCCCGGCGATGCGACTCGCCGAGGCGGAAGGGGTGAAACATGCCTCGGGCGTTCACCATCCGAAGATGGGAACATTCCGCGAGGGGCTGGGACTACCAACTAACCCCAGCCTTTCCCCGGTTACCCGGGATTATCCCAGAGAGCCCCGCCGGTGGGCTGCTTCTTGCGAAGCCGCCCCTGCGCAAACCCTCCGTTCTTTCAAAGAACCATGCTGAGATTATCGCACACGGGTGAATTTTTCGCAAGGGATGGGGGCGAAAAAATTCTGTCCGTCAACAACTTGTGCATGACTTGGGGGTAAAATGGGAACGCCAGGTGAATAAGTCCGCAACCCCGCGCATTTCAGGGGTTTAGGGGGTCAATAAAAGTGAATAACGTAGCCGTATTTTTATTCACTTATGCGAATAACCTCATTGTGAATAACTTGTGCAAAAGTTTATGCGAAAATTCCGCGATATTTGGGAAAAATTAAGGCAAATATTCAATCGCGAATGCCATGGATGGGACGGATCCAATTATTTTTGATTCAGTTTCTGGATAATCTTTATATATTACTATATAATATATCGATTTATCCGTGTCATCCGTGGTTGTTCCGCAGCCAGGCCTTGCAGCCGGGGCTTGCGCTACAAAGCACCATCGTTAAGATGGTCCTTACCCCATGCCCCAGATATCCAGGCGAGCGTTTTTGAAGACGGCCGGTATTGCCACCGCCGCGGCAACCTTGCGGCCGAATTCGTGGGCGCAGGTCGCGGGTGCCAATAGCGATGTGCGCCTCGGCCTGGTAGGAATGAACAATCGCGGCAAGGACGTCATCAAGGAACTCGCCAGTGTGGCGGGGCAGCGGATCACCGCGCTGTGTGATGTGGACTCCGTAGTGCTCGAGGGCGTCGCCAATACGTTCAAAGACAAGGGCCAAAAGGTGCAGACATTTGCCGACTATCGTGACTTGCTGGCCAAGGGC